>NZ_AMFQ01000127.1:0-18362 GCF_000335555.1 Acinetobacter sp. WC-743
AAACTTCGAGTAATTTAAACCAACCAATCAATGATAATATTTCGATCAATCAATCAGTAAAAATCCACACAAGTTGTTCTTCATATTCTCTTAATGATCTTCTTCATGCTTCGTCAGCATCAAGCTAGGTCGGCTATATTACTCTCTATCTCTAGAAAGTCAACTGGGATTTCAAATTATTTTTAAACTTCCTTTCTAAAACCCAACTTAATCAATTCAACCAAGTCATTGTTTTATCAGAAGTTTTAATCTTCATCACCGCCGATGGATGTGCATTCTACAGCATTCCTAACCTAACACAACCCCCTTTTTTAATTATTTTCTTAATTTCGCTTTGTTTGCCTATTTATTCCCCTAAATCAGGCTTTTTTATTGAAAAAATGCTTTTTTGGCTTAAAAAACACGCATTGAATATGATTTTAATTCGCTAGTCTCTTTGAACACTCCTCTCCAGTTCAACAGCATCACTCGAATTTTCATCTCTATCTTCATTATTTCTTTTTCTATACCTACCTATGAATCAAGATCACAATAATCTACTGAATAACTATCTCTAATTACTCTACTTACTCTACTTGCATATGAGGACACGTGTGGAGATGGTGATAACCAAACAATCCGTTCTTTCACATATCTATTGACATTTTGGACTGACGTTTTGGTTCGCCTTTTATTTTAGGCTTGGCTTTGAGATTGCACGATGTTGGTGTCTTGTTCCAAATAAGCCAAGATCATTAAGGTCAGTTCTTTTTTAAGCTGTTGCTCTGAAATTAGAAAGTTATTATGGCTTACATAGCGCATCATGGTAAAAAGCGTACTGTTAATAATGACGAAAGACTTATTCTTAAGCACTTCAAAACTCCAATCCTTAAAAAAGCGACTGAATACATATAAGCCGACTTCATAGAAGTGCTTTTCTAAAACTTTTGCAGCTTCTGAATTGTTATAACCATGCCAATGTTTCAACACCTCTATAAAGAAACCACCATCAGCTTTCATCATGTCAAAACCGAATTGAATACTAAGCGGTATGATTTCATTTAAACTTAAACCTTCTTGGCTGATGGCAATTTGTTTAAGTGCAAGTCCGAGCTGCTCGCTTTTACGGCGCAGCAACTCCTGAATGATTTCTTCTTTATTGCCAAAATACTGATATATCGATCCGACACTGACACCTGATTTTTCAGAAATTTTAGGTGTGGTGACATTTAGCAAACCGTGTTCAGCAATACACAATTGTGTTGCTTCTAAAATGCTATCTACAACATTTCGAGCACGTTGTTGTTGGGGTTGTTTTCTCATTGGCATATTCATCCCGAAATGCGAATTGAATACGAATAATTATTCATATTAGAGTTTGACTAAACAATAATCAGGTCAAACGAAAAATGCAAACCTTAGTTAAGCCACAACGACTTGCACCCTATGAAAAAATGTCACGAACAAATCTCAAGACTAGAATTTTTCATTATTTTACAGAACAACCGCTACAGCCAAGTTATGCCGAGTATTTATCTTTAAACGAGGCGCTACAAACTGGTGATAATGCAATGGATCAAGTTATGGATTGGGTTATGACCAATCCTAGACAAAATCGCAAGCTTTTTGAAACGGCGTTGTATCAAGGTTTAGATAAACTTCCTCATGATATTCCAGTGCTCACTGATTTTTTTAAAATTGTCGAGCATGCACCGAGTTGGCTGGATTCAGCCAAAATTGAAACAGCAATCAAATTCACGCATCGTTTAGGTTCCAATGGAACTTTTATCCTACGTGATCTCGCTTTAATGACAGGTTATCAATATCCTGGCTTTAACCAACCACTTATTCAGACTGGGGCTTTGCATAAATATGCAGGAAAACGTTTAGCAGAAACGCATAAGTGGTGGTTAGATGTCAATCAACTGAATAGCTTCTCACGTTTTAACGATGGCTTTACCTCGACGATTTATGTTCGGTTCATTCATTCTCTTGTACGTTATCAGTTGAATAAGTCAAAAGATTGGGATCACGAGATTTGGGGCACACCCATCAATCAATATGATCAAGCCATGACCAATATTGCCTTTAGTGCGGTGCTTCTGATCGGTGTGAGAGCCATTGGTATTTTTCCAAGCAAAGCTGAGTGCGATGCCTTGATGCATTTTTGGAAGTACGCGGGTTGGTTAATGGGAATAGATGAAAAATGGTTAGTCAATAAAGAGTCTGAAGCATGGAAATTATTACAGTGGATGAATTATGCACATCCCAAAGCTGATGAAAGCAGCAAAGCTTTAGCCGTCAGTTTATCCAAAGAACCTTTTGAGCGGCACTATAAATATTTCAATAGATTTTTACAAAGAAAGGCTTATCAAAACCATTTAGACATTACTCAGTTTTTTATTGGGCAACGTAAAATGAAAAATCTAGGACTGAAACCGCGTACGCTGGCATGGTATCCATTGTATTTAATTGCTAAAAATACATTGGTTTATCGTGGCGCAAAACATATCCCTAAACTTGATCAATATTTGCAAGAAAGTGGTCGTGCCAAACAAGAATATGCCCTAAGCCTCTATCAAAATGCAGGAAAACAACTCGCGAGTATGCATCAGTCATGATTTGAAAAGTTAAGGTGTTCAGCCTTAACTTTGTTTTTCCAAGCGGTGTTTATAGATATTAAGTACAACATCACTAAATTCATTCAGCACATAGCGTGTCCATAAATCCGCATACCAATTCACTTCAGTTGATAAACGATAGTCGATCGTTAATATCATTTTCGTTTGCTGTGGGCTAATGGCTTCCAGTTGATAGTCTGTTGTTAACAAATTGAAATATGCTCCACCAATTTTCAAATGATCATCTAAAGATCCTTTGGGAAAGGATTCCTGATTAAAAACATAAGTCCAAGCCAACTGCGTTGGTGCATGAGACTGAGTGATTTTTTCTTGGAAATGAATACCGCGTTGCCAATAAATTTGACGAATCAAACCATTATCTGTTTGCTCAGTCATTCCAGAAATTGGTTTTGGAAAACCCATTAAAAAAATTGGACTAAATTTTATTTCGCTGGACTGAATCTGCTGGATATTATTAATTGATGCAAAAACATCTTGAATAGGTGCATTAACAATAATTTCTTGGCGTGTTACACCATTATGATACTGAGAGAAATCAGGTAATAGTAACAAGCCTAGCAAAGGTAAAAGTACAATAGAGTAAACTTTATTATATGGCTTCCATAAACGTCGACATAAAAAATGCATGCATGTCGCACCCAAAGTCGAACAGAGGAAAAATATCGGCGCTGCCATGATCAGACAAATGCCACCCTCTCTTAAAATGACTACACCAACAACAATGATCCCGAATAAAATATAAATTTGCTGAAGAAATGTTTGTTTTAACGAATTTGGAGATTTTAAAGATTTCACATACTCCATGATCGCACCCAGACTAAAAGGTAAGAATAGTAGAAATGCCACTGTCAACATTTTCTCTGAACTTAAAGCAATCAGTGAGATGATTAAAAAATAACAAAGCACAATACAAAGCAAAGGTAACCAACGAATAAATGCTGTTCTTGCAGGATATTCCTGAAGAATTTTCATACTGGGTTGATGAAATACTCTACAAATTAATTTTCGATCAGGTTGTACAATGGTCTGATAAATACGAATTTCGTCAATTCCTTCAATTTTTAGTCGTTCTCTAAATATTTGTTCAAACGCTGTTGTCCACTCTTCATCCGCGATGGAAACTTCGCCATATTGTTTAAAAATATCAAGATAAGCTTCTATTTTTTCATTCATTTCTAATTATCTTTACTGTTTGACCCTGTTTTAAATATCTGTAATCAAAAAGGAAGTCCTCAGACCTCCTTTTTATTTTAAGATTTTCACATCATCAATGATTATGCATTGGCTCTGAAGCTGAGTGCTGCATATTTTGCATATCTTCATGACTCATCTTAGACATGTCGTGCTGTTCAGCCGCTTTCTGTTTTTGACTTGGCATATAGTCAGGTTCATTGGTAATCGCCAAATAGAAGATTCCCATGAAAATGCAGCTTAAAATAATTGCGATGACTAGCAACTTCCATCCCCAAAATGACTTTTCTGGCGATAACTTATTACTGTCGTTACTCATATGACATCCTCATATTTCGGTAAAATTAAAATTTCATGCTCACGCGCGCCCAATAGTTACGCCCAGTATTATTAAATTGCTGTGTGCCGACTTGACCATCAGCGCCAACACCCAACTTATTCAAATGTTCGGTATAGGTTTTATCGAATACATTATCGACACCAACAGACAAATTCAGATTTTTTTGAATGTTGTAAGAAGCATTTAGAGCCAAAGTGGTAAAGCCTTTGCTTTCACCTGTATCATAACCCACGATATTACCTTGGTTTAGGCTAATACGATCTTGTTTTGCTACAGCACGCCATAACAATCCAAAAGAATATTGATCTTGCACATATCGTAAGTTTAAACGTCCTTCTAATGGTGCAATTTGTGGTAATGCTTGATGTGTGTCGGTATTTTCACCCCATGCATACATTGCACTAAGATCAGCTTGAATGGCATCAGTAAATTGGTAACCTACCCCAGCTTCTGCACCTGCAATGGTTGCATCGACATTTTTTGCACCCGCACTAAATGATGAACCATGACTATGCCCATCCATTCCAGCTTTCGGATGATTATGATAACTCAATAAAATAAAGTCATTAATCAACCCAGCATAAGCTGATGTCCATGCGCTGAAAGGACCATGTTGGTATTGATAACCAAGATCAAGCTGCAATGTTTTTTCCGTCTTGAGATCATTAAAAGTCGGTTTAGTCATGCCTGTATTGCCATGTGCTGTGCTAAATAATTCCCAATAATCTGGAACACGCTCAACATAACCTAAACCAATATAAGACTTGGCATTATGATCAGGATATTGGCTTTCTAAACGTATAAAGGCACTTGGCAATGTTTCTTTGCGTTGATCATTCAGTTTAAGTGCATCAATTTTAACTTGATCGACACGAGCACCTGTCACTAACTTATAAGCATCATTAAATTGATAGCCTAACTCGCCAAATGCACCATAAGATTGAAAACGCATATCTTCTTTAAATGCAACATTCATTGATGGCATCGTTGGCGATGACATACTGCCGCCATGTTTATTTAACTGAGAATCTATCCCAGTCATTAAACTCAGCTTATCCCATTCACTGGTCATGGCTAAACGACTATTTAGGGTACGGCGTGTGACTTGCATCGCCATTGGATTTGGCATTAGCATTTTCATACCATCATGTGTCATTTCAGCAAGTGGTGGAGTACGTAAAGTATAGTTATCCATAATATGGTCGTTATAACTATAATTAACCTGCCCTTCGAGTTTTTTAATCACAGGGCTCAGATTTTTTTTCTCAAAACGTAGACCAAGGCTTTCACGAGCAAACTGCGAGCCATCCATGGTTCGACCGGCATATTCAGCCTCACCATCTGCTTTACCGCCTGTTAGTTCAACCCAAGTATCCTCATTGGGTGTCCATCCCAGAGCCAAGTCCGTATTCCAGCGCTCCCAAGAAGATGGAACTTTATGACCATCACCATCTTCATAGCTATTGGATTCAGAACGGTTGGCATTGACACGTAAATATTTTTTACTGTCGCCAACAGCAGCTTCAATGTTGTGGTCCAAACGCCCAAAAGATCCGACCAAAACACTGGCTTGACCGAGATAGTTTTTCTCATCAGTCAATGTTGGTTTCTGACGCTCAAAAATGACAGTTGCTGCTGAACCTGTATTGGCATATTGAACGGTTTGTGGTCCTTTTACGACTGAAATTCGATCAAAGCTTTCAGGTTGAATATATGATGTTGGTGCATCCATTCGTGCAGGGCATGCGCCTAAGTTTTCTGTACCATCTGTCAATATTTTGATTCGTGTACCAAACATGCCACGGAACGTAACATCACCATTGGTTCCGCCACTTTTAATGGCGTTAAAACCCGCGATACTTTGTAGATAGTCCGCACCATCTGTTGCAGGTACAGGCTGAATTGGCTGTTTAGGATCAGCATGAACAATCAATCCGTTGGCGTCATTATTGAGCTGAGCTGTCACAACAATCGGTGTGAGTTGAGCAGTTTCCTGCTGATCTTGAGCAAAAGCGGTTACTGAATAACAAGCGATAGAAATCGCAGCCGCTAAGGGCTGTAAAAAAAATTGAGGTTGAGCCATTTTCTTTCTCTTAAATCATAAATATGAGCTGCGACAAAGCAGCATCAGGACCTCGACAAAAAGATCCTAAAAAAAGTTTTGATTTAAGCGAAAACGGGCGGAGCGCGTCCTTGAGGAAGTAAGAATAAGCGTTGCAGGACAAAATAAACATGTCGAAATGCTTTTTGAAATGCAACCAGACGTACTTGGATACGATCTAAGATTTCTTTGACTTCAAGTTCTGGAGGTAAAACCAGATTGCCATAGACTGTACAGTATTGGCACTGGTGACCTGCATCATGATGATGGCTTGTCTGTTCTTGTACAGCAGGCTCATGATGTGCCATCAGATGCTGATGACCCGAAGCCTCCTGCGTCAAAGAAGTCGAATGATGTTGATGATGAGTGCTTTGTTGATGTTTCTCATAAAAGTGACTTTGCACTAAAGCTTGAGTAATAGTTTCACAGACCGGCGCAATTTGATATTGCTTCGGTAGCAAAGGCTGTAAAAATACAGCAATCTGTAAAAAAACTGCGGTGAAACCCAGCAGTAAACCTATTCTCAACAAAACGTTCGTCTCAACATTTTTCGAGCCAGAGTATAACAAAGCCCAAACAAAATTGGGCTTTGTATTGAAGAAAAATTCAAGAAACTTTTAACTTTCAATTCTCTATATCAACGTTTTGCAGGAACTTTCTGCTTTTCACGTTGACGCACGACTTTTTCAACTTTTTCACGTGCACGTTGACGCTTCAACGGAGATAAATAGTCAACAAATAACTTACCGTTTAAGTGGTCCATTTCATGTTGAATACACACAGCCAATAATTCATCCGCTTCAAGCTCAAAAGCTTTACCATCAAGGTCAATTGCTTCGATTTTAACTCGTGACGGACGCTCAACTTTATCGTATATTTGGGGAACAGAAAGACATCCCTCTTCATAAGAGAATGTTTCTTCTGTAAGTGGTGTTATTTTGGGGTTAATGAACACCATAGGTTGGTCTTTATTTTCAGACAAATCCATGACGATAAGTTGAATATGTTGATCGACCTGTGTAGCAGCCAGACCAATACCTGGCGCTTCATACATGGTTTCAAACATGTCAGCTGCTAATTGACGAATTTCATCAGTTACAGCATCGACAGGTTTTGCAATGGTACGTAAACGGGGATCAGGAAAACTTAAAATTGGTAATAAGGCCATACTGTATCCTCTGTTGCTATGCCATTGATCTTAAAACTAAATGAAGAATATGCTTCATTAAAAAAATGTGTGTAATATGCGTATTATAACGCATATAGAGACATAATTTTAGGAATTATGATAATGAAAAAGGTTTTAACTGGCATAACAGGTTTTCATGCCAAGGGGTTCAAGAAACAGTTACTTGCTGTGACACTATGTTTAAGTGCAGGATTCACTTACATGGAAATGACACATGCAAGCCCAAATGTTAATCCACCTGCACTCAAATCCAGTGCACCCAATGTTTATGTAGTGAAACGTGGTGATACCTTATGGGATATCGCAGGGAAATTTTTAAGTAAGCCGTGGCGTTGGCCTGAAATCTGGGCAAGCAATAAACATGTTAAAAATCCCCACTGGATTTATCCTGGCGATAAATTACTGTTATGTACTTTAGATGGTCGTCCATTAATCGGCGTGGATGAAGGTGATGGTTGTGATGGTATTATTCGTCGTCATCAAGGTGGAACATCTTTACGTCCACAAGTACGTGTAGAGTCATTAAACAGTGCAATTTCGGTGATTCCTCTATCTGATATTCAACCGTGGCTAGAACACAGCATTGTCATCAGTCCTGAGTCTTTACAAAATATTCCTTATACCATTGGTGCTGCTGATAATCGTGTGATTACGGGTGCTGGTCAAACCGTATATGCACGCGGAAATGGCTTAGTGGTAGGTCAGCGTTATGGCATTTACCGCGAAGGTAAACCTTATATGTTCCTCAATGCGGAAGGTAAAAAGTTTAATGCGGGACTGGAGTTATCTGAAGTTGCTTCAGCAATCGCAACGGCGGATGAAAATGATGTCACCACACTTGAATTAACCAAGAGCTACAATGCAGAAGTTCGTAAAGGTGATTATGTTCTTCCTAGCTATGATGCAGAACTACCGAGCTTGTTCTATCCAACCACCACTAATGAAGTGAGTACTGGTGGTAAAGTGGTGCGTGTCCAAGGTTCGATTGGTACAGCAGCGCAACACAGTGTGGTCACTATTGATCGCGGTAACTTACAAGGTGCGAAACCTGGACAAGTATTTAGTATTTATCAACAAGGTGAAGTTGTTCGTGATCCAAAAACCAAGGAATCGGTAAAATTACCAAGTCAGCAAATTGGTACACTGATGATTTTTAAAAGCTTTGATCATCTGAGTTATGCTTATATTTTAGAAAGCAACTTACCGATTAAAATAGGTGCTGAGATCAAACCACCTGCGATTACAGATCAGTGATTTTTCAGTAGTGTAATGTAAATATGTTGAATCAAATACCCGATCATCAATTGAATGCCATTCAACTTTGGTATTTGGTTCAACACTCAACCAGCGTCTTCCGTAAGCTAGAGAGTTATTTTGGTTCTATTGCAAAAGCGGTAGCTCCAGAAAGCTTACCCCGTTGGTCTGAACTTAAAATTCATAAAAATCATATCGAACGAGCCAATGTCTTTGTAACAGCACAAGGACAATCCCAATTTAAAATATGCTTAGATAAAATCCAACAACATAGTGATTTTATTCTATTAGATACCGATTCAAATTACCCACAACAACTGCTTCCTTATCACAACCATCCTCCAATTTTATTTGGAAAAGGATCTTCACAAAACTTGAGTCAACCTCAGATTGCAATTGTCGGTAGTCGAAAAGCCAGTCCACATGGAAAACAAGTGGCATATGATTTTGCTTATTATTTAAGTGAAAAAGGTTTTTTTATTACCAGCGGTTTAGCGCAAGGAATTGATGAAGCTGCACATATGGGTGGTCTCAAAAACCAGCGAACCATTGCTGTGATTGGTACAGGGTTAGATTTAGTTTATCCAAGTCAAAATCGAAAGTTACAAGAGCAAATTTTACAAAATTCTGGAAGCATCATCAGTGAGTATCTTCCAGAGACTCAGCCTATTTCACGTAATTTCCCTTATCGAAATCGTATTGTGAGCGGTTTAAGTCTAGGTGTTCTTGTCGCAGAAGCACAATTGGGTAGCGGCTCATTAATTACCGCTCAAACGGCGGCTGAGCAAGGTAAAATTATTTTTGCCATTCCTGGGCATATCTATGGAGAACACCACCAAGGTTGCCATCAACTCATTCGTGAGGGTGCAATCCTTGTTGATCATCCTGAACAAATTGTGGAAGATTTAGCTCTACCCACCCAATGGCAATGTACACAACAAGCTGAAACCAACTCACAGCCCCCTGAAATTCCTGAACATTTATTCCAACTCTACCAATTACTAGATTGGATTGGGCAAGACCTAGATACATTGGCTCAAAAATCCAAACTCAACACCGCACAATTAACCAGTTATTTGATGGAATTAGAACTGTTGGGACTCTGCATTCAAAAATCTGGACTATACTTACGTTGCCGAGTCAGCTATTAAGGTTCACAATAGCCTTCTATTTTTTCGAACTGACAAGGTGAACATCAATGATTACAACCTCAGTTGCTGAAGCTGCACAAATTCTTCAACAAGGTAAAGTATTGGCTTATCCAACAGAGGCGGTATGGGGTCTAGGTTGCGACCCATTTAATGAACACGCATTTTTAGAAATTCTTAGACTCAAGCAACGCCCTATTGAAAAAGGGGTCATCTTACTGGCAGGTCAGCTTTCGCAAGTTGAACATCTACTAACAAATGTAGACTCAAGTATTCGTGAACAAATCATACTATCTTGGACTCAACGTTCTCACACGGAACGAGCGACAACATGGTTACTTCCAGCAGACGAACAGATTCCACAATGGATCAAAGGTCAACATACACAAGTCGCTGTTCGAGTCACCAATCACCCATTATGTACAGCTTTGTGCAATGCATTTAATGGTTTTATTGTTTCAACCAGCGCCAATCCTGCAAGTTTAACACCAGCTCGCTCACTACAAGAAGCCAGTCACTATTTTGGCTCAGAATTGAATTATTTAAATGGTGATTTAGGTTTAAGCCGAGAGCCAAGCAAAATTATTGATGCCTCAACTGGGCAAATCATTCGTGATTAATCAGAAATATCTCAATCAACACGTCATCTTTTGTGAAAATTGACATTAAAAAAAGCAAAAAAAAAACTCAGCCATATATAGGGTTGGCTGAGTATAAAAAAGGATGCGGTTAATCACATCCAGAGGGTATGATGAATTTGATAAATACAGTGTAAGCCAGTTTCATTAAGAAATTCTTAATTGGCTCGATGAAAAATATTATCCTATAAATATTTTTCGAATACAAACATATTATTCCGCCTATTTTTTAATCATACTTTATAATCACCAATTGACTACAAACTCGCAATATATTTAAGTAGTTAAATTTATTTTATTATTTAAGATTTTAAACGCTAAATTCTTAATTAAAAATAATTTTTGAGTGAATTTAATACTGAATCAGAACACAAAATAGTTGATTAATCGTATAAATTTCACTCATTTTAAATTTAAGATGCAGAAATAGATTTACTTTTTTTGACACTATGTGACTTTTTTTGTGCCAAAGCAATACCGACTAAAATGATGATCCCACCAATTGTATGATAAACCGTCCAATCTTCATGTAACCAAAAATAAGCAATAATGGCGGTAAATACAGGCATTAAGTTCATAAAAATACTGGTTCGATTTGGACCCAAATATTGAACCGCCATCATCCAAAGTAAAGGTGCGATCAGGGATGGGAATGCACCTGCATACAGCACACTGGCAACATTACTCGCATTTATCGTATCGATCCCTAAATAAAATACAAAAGGTAAGTGATAAATCAAAGTAAATGCGATTTGTACATATAGACTCAGGAGTAAGGGCACTTTTAATTGCCATTTCTTTAAAAATACGCCATAAAAGGCATAAAAGAACACAGCTAAGACCATGATCAGATCACCAGAATGACCTGCCAATTGAGTCAAATTAGCAAAATCTCCACGCCCGATCACATACACTAATCCTGCAAAAGACAATATGCTCCCGATCACTGCATAGCGATTTGGAATTTCACGCAACAACATCATCGATACCAGTATCGTAAATACTGGAATAAAGGCATTGATAATCCCCATATTCGTTGCAGTGGTGTAATGCGCCGCACTATATGCCAAACCTTGGTACAAAAACATCCCAAAAGCACTCAGTACGGCAAATTGAACAAAGTGTTGACGGATTAAATCCCGTTGCTGCCAGACCTTAGACAACATAAAAGGAGTCAAAAGGATAAATGCCACCAACCAGCGATAAAAACTAATACTGACAGGTGAAATATAATCTGTGACATAACGTGTCACTGCAATATTGAGTGACCAGATCAAGACAGCGATAATGGGTAAACTGACTGCCCACCACATGGGTTTCGTGTTGGTGTACATAACTTCCACTATTCATGAGAACTTGCAAGAATTATCAATGAAGTCTGAATCAATTTAAATATGGCATTTCAGACATCTATAGGGTTTTTCAGACAAATCACTGTGAGATATTGATATTACTGAAAATTCTCAAACCTAAAATAAGTCCCAAGTCTTTATTGCCAGTGCCACCACATTTTGCAACTGTTTTAACCCCACACCATCACGAGCTTGCATGGTTAAACCTTGGATCACCGTAGAATAATAATCTGCCATCGCTTGTAAATCAGCTTGTGGATTTAGATCACCATCTTTTATCCCTTGCTCTAAGCGTTGATAAATTCTTCCTTTGACTTGCTGTCTTTTGAGTAGTAAATCATGTTGAATTGGCGCATGTTCTTGAGAACAATTGATGGTTGCTGTCACCAACATACAGCCTGTTGGTTTATTCTGTTGAACAAGTTTTTTAAGATTTTCATGCAGATAAAGTTCAATCGCAATTTTTGCAGTCTTGGCTTGTTGAAAAATAATATCTAGTGAACAAGCCTCATGTTTTAAGTAATAGGCTAAACAGGCATAAAAAAACTGTGATTTATCACCAAAACTACTGTAAATACTCGGTGCAGTAAGATTGAGTGCTTTGGTTAAATCACTCATCGATGTCGCCTCATAGCCAAATTCCCAGAACAACAACATCGCTTTGTGCAATGCCTGTTGCTCATCAAAACATTTGGGGCGACCACGTCCGCGTTTAATCACCTGTTTTTCCGCGACTAAATCATGCTCTTCAGAATCCGCCATAATCTTCACACATATTTTTATAACAAACATTATTAAATTAATTGACAGCTAAGAATTAATCAAATATTTTATTTTTATAACGATCGCTAATGAATTAAAACTCCCTCTCACATTCTCATGCTTTCATCAGGACTATATTCATGAACATGATGCAATCAGAAATTTCGCAACAACCTTCATCAGAGGTTGCCCCCAGTAATCAAGGCAGTTGGCTAGCACTGCTTACCGTTGCTATCACTGCTTTCGCTTTGGTCACCAGCGAATTCCTTCCTATTGGTGTTCTGAATAGCATTTCTACAGATTTGCATGTCTCTGTGGGTACAGCAGGGTTAATGATTACATTACCAGGCATCATGGCAGCCTTAGCGGCTCCATTGTTACCCGTACTGGTAAAAAATTTAGACCGACGTTATTTGCTACTCGCCCTTGCTGCAACCATGGTTATTGCCAATGCCATTACTGCAATTGCACCGAATTTTGAAATTTTATTAATCAGCCGTTTTATTCTTGGTTTTGCCATTGGTGGCTTCTGGGCAACTGCCATTGCTTTAAGTGGTCGTTTAGCTCCGAGACACCTGCCTATTGCCAAAGCAACAGCGACGGTTATGGCTGGTGTAACTTTAGCGACTGTACTTGGTGTGCCAATTGGCACATGGCTCAGTGATGCTTATGGTTGGCGTACATCATTTGCCATTACCGCTGTCATTGGATTTATTGTGTTGTTGCTGGGTGTCAAATTTATCCCGAGTCTAAAACCAGAATCAGCCATCCATTTTAAAGACTTACCTGCTCTATTAAGAATCAATAAAGCCAGACAAGGTTTAATTATTATCTTATTAATTGGTTTAGCTCACTTTTCTTCATTTAGTTATCTCACACCATTTTTCAAAAATTCAGCAGGTTTTGATAATGCAACCATCAGTTCACTCTTGTTACTATTTGGTGTAGCTGGCGTATTTGGGAATGCGTTTGCTGGTTACAGTGGTAATTTAAATGTTCGCTATACTTTTGCCTTTGTCGCAATTTGTTTTGGAATTGTGTTCTTCGGCTTCCCACTCTTGGCAATTCAACCGATTGGTGCATTTATTCTGACTGCGCTGTGGGGTTTTGCATTTGGTGCGTTTCCAACAACAGCCAATATATGGATGTTTTTACATGCGCCTCATGCAGTTGAAAAAGGCATGCCTTTATTTGTTGGTTTTTTCCAAGTAATGATTGCAACAGGTGCTTTGATCGGCGGCTATATTGTTGATCATTTTAATGCCAACATTTTATTGTATAGTGTACTTAGCTTTATTCTTTTAGCCTTTATTTCAATTTTCACTTTGAGTCGAGGCTTAAATAATCCAAAAACTGAAACCAATGCTATGCAATGTGAGAGTTAAAACTTTTAACCATGTATTCCAATCTGATTTCCGTAGAAGAATTTTTCTATCAGAAACATGATGTCGTCACCCCTCATTGTAATTTATGGGGTGACTTCAATTTAAGCCTAAATGGTACTTTAGAGCTGACAGTTGCAGATCAAACTTATTTATCACCGCCCAGTTATGGTTTATGGATTCCCCCGCAAACTGAACATTGCTGTACAGCGGTCGATGATTTATTAACACATTATATTTGTATCCGTCTTCATCCGCAGCTTTGCCAACAGTTGTCAAGCAACACACAAACATTAAGTATTCGACCATTTTTGCGCCATACCATTGAAGAAATTTTGGATCAGCAAAAGCAAGGGATTCCTTCTCCAACATATCATCAACACCTATTACAACTGTTGGTTGATCAAATTCAAAATAGCCCCTGTTATGAACACTATTTACCGCAAACAAATCATCCCATTTTAAAGCCAATTCTTGAACAGCTTTCAGATACCCAACAATTTAACCGCGGTTTACAGGAAATCTTAGATAGCTTTCAGATTACTGAACGACACGCACTTCGACTCAGCCAAGATTCGCTAAAACTGTCTCTGTCTGAATGGCGCAATCGTGCCAAAATCATTCATGCTATTTCACTGATTCAACAAGGTTTTTCAGTGAAAAAAATCAGCCTAGAATTGGGATACCAACACACTTCTAGCTTTATTGAATTTTTTAAACGTTATACACAGCAGACACCTGCCCAGATGCGAAATATTTAGATTAGGACCTCTTTTGAGTGACAATTTTCACTTTATTGCTAAGCTTATGTACAAAAATACTATAGAAAATTGCCTTAAAATTGTGCATTTTGCATCTTATGCTCAAAATTAAGCATATAACTTTATGAATATGTAGACTTAGGGTCAGGTTCTTAAGAATTTTAAATAATGAAGGGTTTTATAATGAAAAAATTACTACTTGCTACGCTATGTGCTTCAGCATTGGCTTTAACTGCGTGTGACAAAAAACCAGCAGATGCTGCGTCTGGCACAGACAGCAAACCAGCTGCTGCGGCTGTTTCACTCAGCACCAACAATGCAGCGGATATCAAAAGTGACTTAACTGCACTTCAAACAATGTCTACAGCGAAAGCAAAAGAAGCATTAAACTTCCAAACTGAAGTTATGCAAGCTGCTCAAAAAGGTGATAAAGATGCGCTGAAAGGCGTTGTTGATAAAATGAAAACTTATGTTGATGGCTTCAACAAAGACCTTGATGGTTTAGCACTTAAGAGTACTGAAGTTGCATCAGTACGTGACAAAATGAAAGAATCAAACAACCTAGGCGTTGAAATGTCTGAAGCTGGTTTAGCAAGTTCACCAGATCCACAAAAAATTATGGAACTTCAAAAGAAAGGTACTGAGTTACAGCAAAGCCTGTTAACTGAAATGCAAGCGCTTCAAACGAAAGCCAATGCTGCACCATAATCAATTCAATTTGATTCATGCTAAAAGCAGGTCTCTTGATCTGCTTTTTTTATTTGCACTTAGATACAAATGCAACTTGCCGAAATCATGCAATATCGTTAAAACATTAAACATATTTTTCTACTTGAAGACTTAATGTTTAAGGATAAAGCCATGAGCAATTCTGTATACGATATTCCAGTCAATACCATCAAAGGTGAGCCAGTTACCTTGAATCAATATCAAGGTAAAGTCCTGTTAATTGTCAATGTTGCTTCTAAATGTGGGCTAACGCCACAATATGAGGGGCTTGAAAAACTTTATACCGAAAAAAAAGATCAAGGATTTGAAGTTTTAGGCTTTCCTGCAAATAACTTTCTTGCTCAAGAACCCGGTAGCAATGATGAGATCGAGCAATTTTGTTCATTGACCTACAATGTCGACTTCCCACTTTTTGCAAAAATTTCTGTGGCTGGCGATGACAAGCACCCGCTCTATGATACTTTAATTCATTCAATTCCAGAGCGAATTGGTGAAGGTCCATGGTGGAAAGATTTAGTCGATTACGGTTTAACGCCAAATCCTAAACCAGAAGTACTTTGGAACTTTGAGAAGTTCTTAATTGGGAAAAATGGTGAAATTGTGGCACGTTTTGCACCAGATATTACTGCTGATGACCCACGCATCACTTCAGCAATCGAAGCTGAATTGGCTAAATAACAACACAACTTTAAATAACAGCGCAACTTGATACTAAACATCGTAAATTGATGCTCTAAAAAACTTTAGCCTCATTTTATAGAACATTCGATACTCACGATTAAATAAGCGTACGAGTGCAATCATTGCACTCGTATTTCACTTTTTTTAAAGAATTGAATGGTTCACGTTACAGTCTGTATGCCCTTTGCAACAATCCTCAATCTCTACATTTTTGCATCCTATATTCACTACATAGCCCATCAAATGAATTTTGGATTTCAATGAAAAAGTTACTACAAGGTGCTGTTTTACCTTTTATTATTTTTACTTCAGGCATTTTACTTTTGGGCTGTAATCAAACCGCTCAACAATCACATCAACAACAAGACACTCAACAGACTGAATCAACTCAAGCATCTGATTCAGCACTTGAGCAAAAATCAGAAGTGCCCCATAAAAGCGCTGAGGATTTAAAATCGGGTAACCTGTTTTATATCGCTCGCGATGTCGCCGATGTTCAATTAAAAACGGGTGATTATATTGAGAAACTGCAACAGACTCAGTCTGATTTGCAACAAGCTGTTCAATCTAAAGATCATGTTGTCTTACAACAAACTGTAAAAGATCTGAGTCGAGAGCTACAGGGCTTTAACACTGCTTTAATTTCCCTAGATCTAAAAAGTCAGGAAATAGATGGCTTACGCCAGCAAGTTTTACAGAGTAATCAGCAACTTCTTAACTCTGCACTTTTAAATGGCGACTTGGATATTTCAAAAGTTGATTTCAAGAAAATTGAACAGCAAATGAATAATATTCAGATGGATATGCTTAAACTTGCCAGTATGATGATTCCCAACTCAAAAGATACAGCTTCTTCTGAACAAAGTTGATCCGACATCTGATTGATTCATTTAGATAGGCTTTGCAACATTACATGACGTATCTTGTCCTAATGCTCGTTTTGCATCAAGTTTAAAACGTGCTTGAGCAGATTTATAACCTACTGGTAAGAATAGTGTTAATCGGGTTCTATTCTTACCAATAGATTCCACCAGAGTTTTTGATAAATAGGCTCCACCCTCTGTACGTGCGAATAAAGTCCCCATTTCCAGATCTTGTTCTAATTTATTGTCAGTAAATACAAACTCATGTTCACCAGTAAAAGCAACACATTGACCATATGCCATTTTTAAGTTTTTAAAGGCAATAATATAATCAATATTCAACTCCGTTTCCAAACCATTATTGACTGAATTTGCCACCAAATTGGCTTCAGTGGGTAGGTTCGGTGTAGTGACAAACTGACTTTGACAAGCACTCAGACTGCCGAAAATAAATACGGAAAATATAGAGCGAAATTGAATATATTTTTTCATTTTAGATTTATAAGCGTTCTCAACATTGAATCAATTGTAGCAAAATTCATAAACATGGTTTAATACGGAATTCATCGTATTTTTGTAGTGTTTCATGCAACTGATTCTATTCACAGGTGTACAAGCTTCTGGTAAATCAACATTTTATCAACACTATTTTTACCATACGCATTTACGTATCAATTTAGATATGCTGAAAACAAGGCATCGTGAGAATATGATCTTTGAAGCAGCGTTGGCTTCAAAAACCAAAATTGTGATCGACAATACCAACATGCGCCAGATAGATCGCGCCCGTTATATTCAACGTGCCAAAGCTGTAGGTTTTCAAGTTATTTCTTATTATTTTGAAACAGACCTCGACAGTACTTTACAGCGTAATGCTCAACGCTCAGGTAAAGCCAATATTCCCGAAAAGGGAGTAAAAGCGACCTTTTATAAACTTGAAATTCCCAAAATTTCTGAAGGCTTTGATACGTTATTTAGGGCGTGTTGACACTTTTAGATTAAAAAATAGCGAAGTAGTAAAATTAAATCGCCAAACCCAATTCTACTATTCGCTATGCCTCGTACCATGTTAACAGATCAACACTGGCAAAAGTTGAAAGCTATTTTGCGTAATTTATCCATTCATCTCAACTCAAATTTAAGAAATTTTATTGAAGCGATTCTTTATAGGATTAGAACTGGGTGCCCTTGGCGTGATATCCCCACTTGCTTTGGACAACCCAACTCTATTTTTAAACGTTTTAATCGTTGGTCTAGCAGTGGTAAGTTACTCACTATATTTAAATTATTATCGCTGAATACAGATATGGAATGGCTGTTCATCGATGGTTCTCATATTCGCGCTCATCA
>NZ_AMFQ01000128.1:0-45959 GCF_000335555.1 Acinetobacter sp. WC-743
TACTGAGCAAGTTAGAAGTATATTTAAAGATGCCATCGAGGTGGATGGTGTACTCGTGGGTGCTTATCCTATGCATGATGAGATCAGGGATAAGTTTCGTGCAGAAACAGGGGTGAGTTATAACTTTACAGCGGACTGTAATGACAATCAACAAGGTAAATATTTTTATATTGAGCTAAGTACCAGTTTTAATGATCCTGAAGTGATTGATCATATGTATTTTTATAATTATTTTGACATAATTAGTGATGAAGAAAAAGAAAGACAACGGAAAGAGTTTTGTGAAGGTCCGGATAGAGATGATCCTATTATTGGGGGAGGATGTGAAAATTATCCTTTAAAAAAATAATGCATATATTTCAAAAAAAACTAGCGCTATTTCTCCCCCTTTTACTGTGCATTAGTTGTAGTAATGGTCAGTCTTCGACAAAACAAGACGTTGAAACAGAAGGTTTTATAAAGAAAATAAATCCACAACATCAGTTTAAGGTCCATGGCTGTGCGATTAATTATAATGGTACGGATTTATATATGAGTTCAGGCGTTGAGCCATGGCTTAAAGCTTTAGGTAAAAACTATCGGGTTGTCGAAAGTGTAGATCCAATTAATCGAATTAATATTTATATATATGATGATATCGGTGTTCGTTTGGTTGAGCGAATAGCGGATAAACAAATCGATAGTTTTAGGTTTCGTTTAGAGCGCCCAGCACATGATATTCGTAAAGAAACAGATGCAGAAATCGAAGAAGAGTTAAAAAAACCAGATACTGAGCAAGTTAGAAGTATATTTAAAGATGCCATCGAGGTGGATGGTGTACTCGTGGGTGCTTATCCAATGCATGATGAGGTCAGGGATAAGTTTCGCGCAGAAACAAGCGTGAGTTATAACTATACAGCGTACTGTAATGACAACCAAAAAGGCGAGTCTTTTGGCATTGAATTAAGTACAAGTTTTAATGATCCAGAAGTGATTGATCATATGTATTTTTACAATCATTTAGATACTATGACTTTGGAACAAAAGAAACAATTAGGTCGTAGAACAGATGAAAACGGACGTGAGATTTGTGGAAGTTATATGGATATAAAAACAATGTCTGTTGTTCCAAGTTATTGTACGAAAGAAGAATTAGAAGATGAAAAGAAACAACAGTCAAAATAAAGGAAAAGAAGCCGCTATTTAAGGCGTTCACATTGGCATTTTTATGGGTATAGTATGATAGAAAAAATCAGCGCTATGATTTCAAGCTTTTACCTGCAATCATGATTGCAGGTAGTCCAAAGAATTAGATTTCATGATTCAGTAACGGGTTTGTTTTAGCCACTATTGTCAAGCCTCAGTTCAAAATATTGATTTTTCTTAGGGCATAAAAAAACCAGTGCAAAGCACTGGTTTTTATTTGATACTTA
Organism: Acinetobacter sp. WC-743; assembly: GCF_000335555.1. Classification (NCBI taxonomy): domain Bacteria; kingdom Pseudomonadati; phylum Pseudomonadota; class Gammaproteobacteria; order Moraxellales; family Moraxellaceae; genus Acinetobacter; species Acinetobacter sp. WC-743. The sequence continues at coordinate 1,413 of NZ_AMFQ01000128.1, forward strand.
ATTTTGATTTTTCTTTGGATCTAAACTTGGATCTTTAATTTCAATATAAGTATTGGCACGCAACTCTCTTAACCAACTGTCATATTCTGATTCAAATTGGCGTTCCCCTAAAATTTGACGAGCCATACGTTTTTGATATTCAGAAGTCATATCTTGTTGACGTTTGCCAGTGACTTGCAGGATATGCCAACCAAATTGGGTTTCGAATGGTTTGCTGATTTCGTTGACTGTCGCACTTTGCATCATTTTATCAAATTCAGGGACCATCATGCCTGGGCTGACCCATCCTAAACTACCACCATCACGCGCTGAACCAGGGTCATTCGAATATGTTGATGCAAGTGTTGCAAAATCTTCACCCGCTTTGAGACGGTTATAGATACTCTCAATCATTTGTTTAGCGTTTTCAGGGCTAACTACTTCGGAAGTTTTAATGAGAATATGACGAGTTTCAAACTGTGGAACAAGTGCTTTTTGCTCATTTGATTTCTTTTCAAGTAGTTTTAAAACATGAATACCATCTTTCGCTTGGACCAACTCAGTGGTTTGTCCTGGTTCAAGAGAGCTTACTCGGGCAGCAAGTTCAGTTGGGATTTCTGAAAGTGGGCGAAAGCCCATGTCCGCACCATCTACTTTGATTTGAGCCGTGCTGAATTTTTTCTCTAAACTTTTTACATCATCTGTGCCTTTTAAATCAGTACGAACAGATTTGGCAACTGCCTCAAGTTCATCCGCAGGGGCATTACCTGATATACGCATATGTAGGACATGTGCTTGGCTTCCAACAGCAGCTTGACCTTCAGGTGATTTTAAAAAGTTTTCAACATCAAGATCGGTAATTTTAATACGAGACATGACTTGTTGTTGACTGAGACGCTGAATCAATAAATCTTCGGAAACACGATCACGTAATAATTCATATGTTCCGGGCGCAACGCTATCTAGCTTTTGTTGGAAAGCTTCTAAAGAATTAGAACCGGACTGTTGAGCGACTTTAAGAACAGCTTCATTTAAGCTTTTTTCATCAGCTTTTAAACCATATTTTTTCACTTGCTCAAGTTGTGCGTCATGGGTGATAAGCTGATTGAGCACTTGCTGTTGCAAAATAATTTGCGGCGGGAGTTCTTTTTTTTGTGCTTGGAACTTATGTGCAGCTTCAGCAACGCCTTGGTCTAAATCGCTTTTTAAAATTGCTGTAGAACCAACAATGGCAATGATTTGATCTTTCGGTGCTGCATAAACCGATAATGATGTAGAGATGAGTAAAGCTAAGGTTGATGCTTTAAATAGTTCTTTAAATTTTTGCGTCTTCATTAATGAGTCCAAGATTGATTAGCTTTATCAAAACCTAAAATACGATTTTGAAGTAATGAACTTAACTTGTTGTTCAAACCACCTAGTCCTTTGAGTGTGATTTCAGCCATAACTGCGCGTTTCGGCTTGGTATCTGGGAGAGAAACATCATCTAGATCATTGAAGTAAGAACGACCATAGACCGAAATTCCCCAACAACAAGATTCATAATTCACACCTAATAGATATTCGCGTGCAACATGATTGTCAAGGTCATATTGAACATGCCCCATAATACGCCAGTTATCTTTTACTGGTTGTATAAATGATGCAACTGCTTGATCGTATTCTCGTTGGCGATCAGGAAGGTTGTTTCTATAAAAATATCCAACGTTGTATAAATTTCCTTTTTCACCTGTGTAATACATTTGGAAGTCATGTTGTGCGCTATCGCCATTGGACATCCAAGCTGAATTGGTGCTTACAGTAAATTTTTGCGAAAGCTGACTCGAAATGCTGATCACAGGACCAGTGTGTTTTTCTTTATCCAACTCATCTGTATTGTTGAGTAAAGTAACTTTACGATCATCAAAATAATAACTTTGTCCAATACTGGCTCTTAAGCGTTCTAAACCAACCGTATCAAATAGACTATAACTTACTCCGAGTGACAAGAAGTTGTTATCTTCTAGGCGGTCATGACCGTAAAAACGGTAAGGGCTAAACAATTGATCATAATTGATTGATGCACTAGTCGAATCAAAGTTTGGATAACCCGTTTGATTTTTATACGGTGCATAAGCATAGAATGCGCGAGGAGTAATGGTTTGAAGGAACTTACCATCTTTTTCAAAGGTTAGCCCAGTGTCCAAAGTAAACTGAGGAACAACCACAGATTTATTTTTTGAATCTTGACTTTGGTTGTTAAGATTCAATTGATCCACAGTAGTTTGGTCATAGAATGTATTTAAACTACGGACAGAAACTTCTGGAATGACGAATGACCACGGATTACGGAAGTTATAACGTGTCGCAAACTGATTATACAAACGTGTACCGCTAGGTTGGTTGCTATAATCAGCATCATTAATATCTTTTTTGAAATATGCAGTATCGTTGTTAAATTCGTATTCCCAGCCTTGATAATCGCCACCTACATAATTGAGTAGAAACTGCGGTAGACGAGCATAAGGTCTGTCTACATCTTTGACTGTTTTATCTAAGGTTTGGAAATCTTCAACTTTTAATTGAGCTTTTAAACCAGGAATACCGTGGTTGTAGTTGAGTTCCCAAGCGCGTCGTTGATTCAGTTCGGTACGCGAGTTTGGATTGCTGTCTAAGTCCGAAAAAAAGTCTTTATCAGACACATAGTTATATTCTAGATTGGTCGACCATTGTTTATCGATATTCCATCTATGTAGAAAATGTAAGTCCTTACGATCTTCATCATCGTAGCCACGATCTGAAGGCAAGTAACTCCCCCAAATACTACCCGCACCAAAATTCTCGGTTAAATAACGGAATTCGCCTTGAGCCATTAGACCACGGTCTGTAATGAGTCGAGGAGTGATGGTCGCATCATAATTCGGCGCTAAGTTTAAATAAACTGGAACCGCAAGTTCAAAGCCACCGTCGTTGGTAAACCCGAAGTTTGGACTAATGATCCCCGTGGTACGACGATCATCAATTGGGAAATTGAAGTAAGGAACAGCAAGTACAGGAACATCTTTTACATATAATTTGGTACCACGCGTTACACCGCGCCCAGTTTCTTGATCGAGCTCAATCTTATTGGCTTGGATTTTCCAAGTTGGTTTCTGGTCAGGTGGGCATGTACTATAACTGGCATTTTCTAGTACGATATTTGTTGGTGATGTTCTTTCAATTTTTGCTGCATGACCATGCGCATGTGTTATTTCAGCAATATAAAAACTATTGTTTAATTGCCCAGTTTCATCTTTTAGGTTGTAATCAATCTGATCGCTTTGCGCAATGATACCGCCTTGCGCCATTTGTACATTGCCTTTTGCTTTTGCAAAAGTTTGTGTTTTATCAATGGTTACTTCATCTGCGCGAATCATTCGCCCAGATTGATCAATCATGACATCTCCAGACAACACAGAGTCGCCATTTGGATTGTAGTAGGCTTGATCAGCAGTAATGACAGATGAAGCTTCTTGAGGGTCAACTGTTTTTGCCTGAGTGCTAAATGGAGTAACCCAAACCCCTTCACAGTAGCGATTACTTGCATTGTTTTCATCACGTACTTGGGCTTCAGGCGCGTTTTTGTCTACATAGTATTGTTCAAAAAAGTTTTGACCAGGGTAACTCTCTTTAATCGTAGCATTTAATTGCTTGTTATTCACTTTGGAGACAGCTGCTTCAGAAACAGAGGTTGTCGATTCAGCATAGCTGGATACTGAACTTCCACAAAGAAGTGTCAAAATAGCAGTCGCTAAAGGATTAAATTTAAACTGATGCTTCATTTGTCTCATTAACCAAATATGCTAATCGCAATTAATTATTGTCGCATCATAGAGAAAAAGTTGATAAGTAGCTACACTTAGCACTTCAAAAATTCAGCCTGAATTAGATTAAATTGCAAATGAATACACAACGTGAACACTTGATACAAACATGGATAACATCTGTACTCAGTTCAGATCAATTTGAAATCAATTTTTTAGCAGGCGATGCGAGTTTCCGTCGTTATGCACGAATTACTTTGAATAATAAAACATTTATGCTGATGGATGCACCTCCTGAGAAGGAAGATTGTCGTCCTTTTGTTGCGATTGATGAATTCTTTGACTCAAATGGTGTCAGAGTTCCGCATATTGTCGCAAAAGATCTACAACAAGGTCTGTTATTGCTTGAAGATTTTGGCGATGTTCTGCTGTCTACACAATTAAATGAACAAACAGTAGACGCACATTATGCGCAAAGTTTTAAACAGTTGGTGCAATTGCAATCAATTGAAGGTAAAGCGCATCTACCCGCATATGCTTATGAAAAGTTAATTTCAGAAATGGAGTTGTTGACGGATTGGTTATTGCCTGCTTTAAACATTCAAGTGAGTCAAGAAGAGCAAGCTTTAATCAAACGAACTTTTGCAATATTGGCAAATGCTGCTTTGGCACAGCCACAAGTGATCGTTCACCGAGACTTTCATAGTCGCAACTTGATGATTCTTGAAGGTGAGGTTGAACAGGGTATCATCGATTTCCAAGATGCTGTGATTGGTGCGGATACCTATGATTTGATTTCAATTACCCGTGATGCTTATGTGCAATGGAATCCTGAACGTGTGTATTCATGGTTTAAAATGTTCTATGCGCTTTTACCTGAATCAGCGAAACATGAGCGTAGTTTTGAGCAGTTTAAACAAGATGCCGATTTGATGGCAATTCAGCGTCATATTAAAATTTTAGGTATTTTTGTGCGTTTATTTGAGCGTGATGGAAAATCAGGTTATCTCAAAGATTTACCACGCGTAATGTGGTATTTACTGGAAGAGTCTAAACCGTATGCGGAATTGCAACCGTTTATGAACTTTATACATACAAGAGTTTTGCCTAAATTTGAAGACAAATATGGCAAATATGAGGTGGTTGCAGCATGAAAGCAATGATTTTAGCTGCAGGGTTAGGCAATAGAATGCGTCCTTTAACCTTATATAAGCCAAAACCTTTATTGGAGGTGGGAGGCAAAGCACTTATTGTTTGGCATATTGAAAAATTAAAAAAAATAGGTGTGACTGAAATTATCATTAACTCTGCATGGTTGGCAGATATTTTGATTGGTACATTGGGAGATGGTGCTCAGTTTGGTGTAACAATTCGCTGGACCAGAGAGGATGAGGGTTTGGAAACCGCAGGAGGCATTATCAATGCTTTGCCTTTGTTGGGCGACGAGCCTTTTATTTTAATCAATGGTGATGTTTGGACCACATTTGATTTCTCAGCCTTACTTGATGTGAAACTTGATAAAGATTTAGCACATTTGGTTTTTGTTACAAATCCTGAACAGCATCCTGAGGGTGATTTCACTTTGTTAAATGGTCGAGCTTATACTTTTGATCAAGAACAGCTTGGTGAAAATTTAACCTATAGTGGTGTCGCTATCATCAATCCTAAAATGTTTGATGGTTTGGAACATGGTAAACGACCATTGGCTCCATTGCTCAAACAAGGCATGTTGGATGGCAAGATTTCTGCAGAAAAGATGCAAGCGGCATGGTTTGATGTAGGGACTCCTGAGCGTTTAACCGCCTTAGATTTGCAAATTAGACAGGGTGTATATGTTTAACTGCATATTAACTCATCGTTAACTACTGTTCCACGGGCTAGAAATCGGTATACTTTCAGCTAATTTTTTAGAGATGTTATTCGATCATGCATCCATTTTTTCAAGAGTTAAAGCAAGGTAGCTTAAAGCTTGGCTTAGAACTGACTGATGAAGCTTTAGAATTGTTATTGCGTTATCAAGATGCACTCGTCCTGTGGAACAAAGCATATAACTTAACCGCAATTCGTGATCCCAAAGAAATGTTGGTTAAACACTTGTTGGATAGTTTAAGTATTTTAAATGATTTACCTCAAGGTCGTTTGTTAGATATCGGAACAGGTGGTGGTATGCCTGGGATGATTATTGCATTGTGTCAGCCAGCGCGTCAGTGCGTGTTGCTTGATTCGAATGGTAAGAAAATTCGTTTTCTGAAACAGTTTATTGCAGATTTAAAATTAAAAAATGTTGTTGCGGTGCAGACGCGCGTAGAAAATGAAGACAGTATCAATGACCTTGGGCAGTTTGATGTGATTACCAGTCGTGCATTTGCTTCATTGACTGATTTTGTCGCCGCCTCAAAGCCTTATATGCATGAGAAAAGCATTATTGCTTCAATGAAAGGGTTGGTGCCTACAGAAGAAGTGGATGCACTGAAAGATCATTGGCAATGTGATATTGTAGAGTTGCATGTGCCGCGATTAGATGAACAACGTCATTTACTTTTATTAAAACAGATCTAAAACAGACAAAGGATTGGGGTTACCATGGCTCAAATTATTGCTATCGCAAACCAAAAAGGTGGCGTCGGTAAAACCACAACAGCCGTAAATTTGGCTGCCTCTTTGGCAGTATTGAAAAAGCGTGTTTTATTGGTCGATATGGACTCTCAAGGCAATGCCACAATGGGGTCTGGAATTCAAAAAAATGATTTATTGTATTCAGTTACTGATGTGTTGCTGAGTGAAGTTCCAATTGAAACAGCGATTACTAAAGCTGAAGTCGGTTATAAAGTTTTAGGTTCAAATCGTGATTTGGCTGGTGTAGAGCTGGCAATTGCAGAACAAGAAGGGCGTGAATTTATTTTACGTAATGCTTTGCAACAGATTGAAAAAGACTTTGATTACATTATTGTCGATTGCGCTCCAAGTCTCAGTTTGATTACAGTAAATGCACTGGCTGCAGTTGATGCTGTCATTATTCCAATGCAATGTGAGTATTATGCACTGGAAGGTCTTGCAGATTTGACACAAACCATCGATAAAATTCAACAAGCGCTGAACCCTGAGTTGGAAATTATTGGGGTGCTTCGAACCATGTATGATGCACGTAATGCATTGACTCGTGATGTTTCTGCCGAACTTGAACAGTATTTTGGCAAAAAACTTTATGATACAGTGATTCCGCGTAATGTGCGTTTGGCTGAAGCGCCAGCACATGGTTTGCCGATTATTTATTTTGAGAAAAGCTCTAAAGGTGCAATTGCATATTTAAATTTAGCAGCTGAAATGTTGAAAAAGAGTAAAGTGAAAAAAGGAAATAAAGCATGACCGTTAAAAAAAGAGGCTTGGCTAAAGGTCGTGGCTTAGATGCATTATTAGGTTCAATCCAAAAAGAAAAATTACAGCTTGAAGTTCAAGCTTTGGATCATGGTCAGTTAAAACAGATTGATGTCAATCAATTAAAACGTGGTGCATATCAGCCGCGTCGCTTTATTGATGAGCAAGACCTGCAAGAGCTTGCGGCTTCGATTAAAAAACACGGTGTTATGCAGCCGATAGTGATTCGTCCAATTGAGAGTGCTGAAACACCTTATGAAATTATTGCGGGTGAGCGACGTTGGCGAGCTGCACAGTTAGCGGGTTTAACAGAAATCCCCGCAATTGTTCGTGATTTGACTGATCAGGTTGCGATTGCATTGGCATTGATCGAGAACATTCAACGTCAAGATCTTAATCCTGTAGATCAAGCTTTGGCTTTACAGCGTTTCCATGATGAATTTGGTCTAAGCCATCAAGAAATTGCGGATACAGTAGGTAAGGCACGTACAACCGTGAGTAATTTATTACGCCTATTAAGTCTTGATGATGAAATTAAAAATCTGATGCAACAAGGCTTATTGGATATGGGGCATGCGCGTGCCATATTGACCTTGAAAGCCAAAGATCAATTACAAATTGCCAAAATGGTAATTGATCGCAACTTATCAGTTCGTCAAACTGAACAGCTGGTACGTGATTGGAATACGCCTAAACAGGAAAAATCTAAAGACCCACTTGCACCTGATGTGCAGCAATTGACGCAAAAACTTTCGGAACGTTTCAGCGCCAGTGTAAAATTAGATTATAACAAGCAAGGCAAAGGGAAGTTGGTCATCAGTTATAACTCGCTTGATGAGTTGGATGGTATTTTAAATATCTGTTTAGCAGAACAATAATTTTTTCATGATTGATTAATTTGGGGAACTAAAGATGTGGGAACTTGTTAAAGCCGGCGGTTGGTTAATGCTGCCATTGGTTTTATGTTCGATTTTTACAGTTGCAATTTCGATCGAGAGATTTATACGACTAAAACGATCTTTAGTTCTGCCTAAATCATTGATGCTGTATAAAGGACGAGATATTGATGAGGTTCTAGATGTTTTGGAACAGGATCAATCTGCGCGCCAATCAGCATTGGGGTATATTTTTAAAGATGCCGTGGATGCTTATTCTCAAGGTGAAGAATACGCGCGCGCGCAAATGGAAGTGACAGCTTCACGTGAAATCGGATATTTAGAAAAAAACATCAATTTCTTGGGGACTTTAAGTGCTGTTGCACCTTTGTTGGGTTTGTTGGGCACAGTGATCGGGATTATCGAGTCATTTTTAGTGATTGATTTGGGTTCAACTGCAAATCCAACCATGATGATTCCAGGTATATCAAAAGCGTTGATCACAACAGCCGCTGGGATGTTGATCGCAATTCCTGCTCTATTTGCTTATCGTTATTTTCAACGTTTGGTGCAGGAATATGTGGCTGAATTAGAGCAACAATCAACATTATTTCATGCAGCATTATTTTTTCAAAAACACCTTGAAAGTGCACAACGAAAAGCAGGTTAAGGCTGAGCTGGAGGTGTTTTATGAAATTTAAACGAAGAATGGTTGAAGATATTCATATCAACCTTACCCCATTGATCGATTGTTTGTTGTTTATCTTGGTGATTTTGTTATTGACCACCACTTTTAATCAACAGAGTCGTATCAATTTGTCTTTACCTGATGCGCAAGGTGTTCCGCCAAAAGAATACAAAAACAAGATTGAAGTCATGGTAGACTCGACAGGTCATTATGCGGTAAACGGTCAGGCACTTTCGAGTAAAGAGTCTGCTGATTTAAGTACTGCGATCAAACAGGCAGCCAATGATAAACGTGATTTAATGTTTGTCATTGCCGCTGATGCGAAAGCCACTCATCAAGATGTTATTCGAGTAATGGATGTCGCAGGACAACTGGGTTTCGTCAATATCAATATCAGTACTAAAGTTCCATCTCGAGGTTATTAATTCGTGAATCAAGATTTTAAGGTTTATATTCGCCTATTGGCATATTTGAAGCCATATTGGGGGGCAGCCTTACTCGTTATTGTCGGATTTGGAATAAATGCAGCCACTGAAGTCTCAGTTGCTAAGTTACTCAAATATATTATTGATGCGATTCAAAGCGGTAGCCGTAGTGATCTCGATTGGTTTCCTGCATTAATTATTTTGCTTATTTTCTTTCGCGGTTTAGGTTTATTCATGGGCGGGTATTTCACCGCTGTGATTTCCAGAAGTTTGGTGTTTAGTATACGCCAAGAAATTTATGCCAAACTGCTCAAACTGCCTGCACAATATTATCTTGATAACTCATCAGGTCATATTACTGCAAAGATTATGTATAACGTTGAGCAGTTAACGGCAGCTTCATCAGAATCACTGAAAACATTGGTTCGAGACGGTACGATTACACTCGGTTTATTGGGCTATTTACTTTATACCAATTGGCGTTTAACACTGTGTATTTTTATCTTTATGCCCATTATTGGTCTGCTGGTACGTAAAGCATCTAAGCGTATGCGTAAACTATCGATTCAAGTGCAAAATACCATGGGTGATGTTAACCATATTGTGCACGAAACAGTAAGCGGTAATGCTGTTGTTAAAAGCTTTGCTGGTGAGGATAGTGAACAAGCTCGTTTTTACAAGTCATCCCAAGAGAATTTAAGACGCGGCTTGAAAATGGTCGTGGTGCAGAATTTAAATAGCCCACTTGTGCAATTGGTGATGTCGTTTGCATTGGGGATTATTATTTGGTTGGCATTACGTCCGCAAATTTTGGGTGATACTTCAGCGGGCGAGTTTGTTGCTTATATCACTGCAGCAGGTTTGTTGGCAAAACCAATTAAAAACTTAACAGATATCAATGAGAAATTACAGCGTGGTATGGCTGCTGCATATTCAGTGTTTGAGGTTTTAGATTTACCACAAGAAGAAAACACGGGTACAAAGACTCCTGAGCTACAAGGCAATATTAAATTTGAGCATGTTGATTTAACCTATAAAAATAATGTCAAAGCAATTGATAATTTATCATTAGATATACAATCAGGACAAACTGTCGCACTGGTTGGTCGTTCTGGGGCTGGAAAATCATCACTTGTTAATATGTTGGTGCGTTTCCAAGAAAAAAGCGCAGGTGAAATCTATTTAGATGATTTACCGATTTGTGATATTGAATTGACATGTTTACGTTCGCAAGTTGCGATGGTCAACCAACAAGTGGTTTTGTTTGATCGAACTGTTCGTGAGAATATTGCCTATGGTCAGTTGGAAGCAGCCACAGAAGAGCAAGTAATAGCTGCTGCAAAAGCGGCATATGCACATGATTTTATCATGGCATTGCCAAAAGGCTATGATACGCCATTGGGTGCGCAGGGGCTTAGCCTATCAGGAGGGCAACGTCAACGAATTGCGATTGCACGTGCACTTCTTAAGAATGCGCCTATTCTTATTCTGGATGAAGCGACCAGTGCTTTAGACAATGAATCTGAGCATTTCATTCAGAAAGCCTTTGATGAAGCAATTTTAGATAAAAATCGAACAACGATTGTAATTGCGCACCGTCTTTCGACTATTGAAAATGCAGATAAGATTGTGGTTATGGATAAAGGGCGTATTATAGAACAAGGTAGCCATGCTGAATTGTTGGCAAAACACGGCGCTTACTATCAGTTACATGAACGCAATTTTGAGGAATAACGGATGTCTCTCGCGCAAATCATTCAAGATGCTTGGAATAAACAATCCAAGTGGTTGATTGTACTGCGTCCGTTGTCATGGCTATATCAATTTGGTTTTGTTCTCAATAAACAGTTGTATCAATTTGGACTCAAAGAAACGTATAAAGCTCCAGTCCCGGTGATGATCATTGGAAACATCACTGTAGGTGGAAGTGGGAAAACTCCACTTTTGATTCAGTTGGTCAAATATTTACAACTTAATCAGGTTCGTGTCGGTGTGATTAGTCGTGGTTATGGGGGTAAGGGTCCATTTCCTGCACTGGTAACATTAGATTCCTTACCTGAAGCGGTGGGTGATGAGCCTTGTTTGATTGTGCAATCGACTGATGTGCCTATGGTGGTTGGCGCAAATCGCCGTGCAAGCATTGAGCTGTTGCTTCAGCGTTATGATTTGGATTTGATTATTAGTGATGATGGTTTGCAGCATTGGGCATTGCAACGACAGATTGAATGGATTGTTTTAGATAATAATCGAGGCTTAGGGAATAAAAAAATGCTTCCCGAAGGTTATCTGCGAGAACCAATCAGTCGTTTAAAGCAAAGTACAGTGATTGAACATGCGCAACAGCCACATTCACCATTGAACATGCATTTAGAGGTTGCCGAACCTTATTTGTTAAATCCTTTTTTTGATCAAGCTGAAGCTTTTGACCCCACGCTCGATTATTATGCGGTGGTGGGTATTGGGTTCCCACAGCGATTCTACAATACTCTGGAAAGTATTGGTGTGAGCCAATTTCAATGTCATGAATTCCCAGACCATCATGATTATGAAATTGATGATTTACAATTTGAAGATGCAAATCCAATCATTACGACTGAAAAAGATGCGGTGAAATTACTGGCTTTATTAAAAGATCATCCTGAATTTAATCGCGAAATTTGGGTGGTTCCTGTCGGTGCAGTACTCTCAGAAGAATGTTATTTGCTCCTTAATCAACAACTCTCTCAGCTTGGTATTGATCTAATACAAGGTTAATTTGATGAAACATATTGTTATTCCTGCACGTTTTTCGAGTACACGTTTACCTGGAAAGCCACTTTTAGAAATTCATGGTCGTGCAATGATTCTGCGTGTCGTTGATCAAGCAAAAAAAGTTCAGGGGTTTGATGATCTGTGTGTAGCAACAGATGATCCACGTATTGCTGAGATTTGTCGTCAGGAGGGTGTGGATGTGGTGATTACAGATCCTAATCATCCATCGGGTACTGATCGTTTGAGTGAGGTTGCTCGAATCAAAGGTTGGGATGCAGATGATATCATTGTCAATGTGCAAGGCGATGAACCTTTACTCCCTGCACCATTGGTCATTCAAGTCGCAACACTGCTTGCCGAAAATCCACAATGCTCAATGTCAACGCTATGCGAACCCATTCATCAGCTTGAAGAGTTCCAGCGTGAAAGTATTGTTAAAGTGGTCATGTCAAAGTTTAAAGAAGCGCTTTATTTTAGTCGTTCACCGATTCCGTATGAACGTAAAACTGAACAACTGAATGATCAAACATTACATCAATCTGCATATCGACATTTAGGTTTGTATGCGTATCGGGTGAAATTGTTACAAGAATATGTGACTTGGGATATGGGTACTTTGGAGCGTTTAGAGAGCCTTGAACAATTACGTGTTTTAGAAAATGGACATCGTATTGCCATAGATATTGCACAAGTCAATTTACCGCCAGGTGTGGATACACAAGCAGATTTAGATCGTTTAAATGCCTTAGATGTTTCTGTTTTTAAATAATTTATATTTAAGCTATTTATTTTTAGGTCTTTAATTTATGGATGTATCAAGTTCTCAGGTTTACCCTTGGCAACAACAAACATGGGATACACTGACTACACGTTTTCCCAAATTAGGACACGGTCTGCTATTTTATGGTAAAAAGGGCTGTGGCAAAGATGCTTTTGCACAGCATTTTTTGTCATGGGTTTTATGTTTAAATAAGACGCGACAAGGTGCTTGTGGTGAGTGTAGCAGTTGTCAGTGGTTAAAATCGGATACCCATCCAAATTATGTCAATATCACGACCGATGAAGAGAATAAGAAACAAAACGCGAAAATTAAGATCGAGAAGATCCGTGATTTACTACCATTTGTGCAACAGACAGTAGATGGTTGGCGCGTTATTGTGATTGAACCCGCTGAAGCATTAAATATTGCTTCAGCAAATGCATTATTAAAAACACTCGAAGAGCCTGGTGAACGGGTTTTGATTATTTTGTTGGCGGATCATTATCTAAAGCTTCCAGCAACAATTCGTAGTCGATTACAGCATTTTGCGATGGATCGAATTACTCCTATACAAACAGAGCAGTATTTACAGCAACAACTTCCTGTAGAAAAACATGCTCAAATTCAGTTGTTGATGAACTTATCTAACAATATGCCTTTACAAGCACAGTCCCTTGCAGAATTGGATTGGCTGAATCGGCGTGGGGAATTTTTGCAAGATTGGTTCAAACTGGTCAGTCAAAAAAGCATGCCAATGCAGTTTGCTTCAAAATGGAATAAAGAACTGAGTTTTTATGATCTGATTCAAATGTTTGAATACTTGTTGTCGGATATAATTTGTGTCAAGCTGAATCAAGTTGTCAAAAATTCAGATTTAGTGTTTTCAGAGATTGCGACACAATATGATTTACAAACACTGTTCTCGATTTATGAAAACTTACAACAAGCGAAACTCAAAGTTGATCAAAATGTACAAACAAATCTAATTATTGATCAACTCACCATTCAGTTAATGAATGTGACATAAAATTTGAATATTTAAGGGGAATAATCATGCAACCACGTATGGGCGGTTTGATTCAAGTGAACATCGCTGATCGAGCAACTTTGCAGGCAAGCTATATGCCATATATTTTAGGTGGTGGTTTGTTTGTACCTTCAAAAACCCCAGTCAAAATGGGTGATGAAGTTTTTGTACTTGCGGGCTTACCGGATCAATCACAAAAAATTCCTTTAACGGGTAAGGTGATTTGGATCACGCAAAAACAAAATGGTATGAAGCCTCAAGGTTTTGCAATTCAGTTAACTGGTGAAAAAGGCGTCTATTACAAAATGGAAGCAGAAAAACTACTCGCCGGGAGTATGTCTTTGGATCGTCCAAGCTTTACAATGTAAGCCAATTTAGAATATTTAGGAAAGCCTGTGTTTGTTGATACGCATTGTCATTTAACCATGTTAAATCTTGAACCTTATGCAGGCGATTTGGATCTAGCATTACAGCAGGCACGGGATGCAGGGGTCTCTAAATTTATGGGGATTTCTGTTGATTTAGATGACCATATTGTGCTTGCTGATATCGCCGCACGTCATGCCGATGTTGGTTATAGTGTTGGGGTGCATCCTTGTGAAGATCCAGAGATGATGCAGCGCGCAACTGTAGAAAAACTTGTAGAACTTTCACAAACTGAAAAAGTTTGGGCACTGGGTGAAACAGGGTTAGATTACTTTCACAGCACCGAATTTATAGAAGAACAAAAACAATGTTTCGCACGACATATCCATGCATCGCAAATCGTCAACAAACCCGTAGTGGTACATACCCGTTCTGCAAAGCATGAAACTGTCGATATTATACGCGCTGAAAAGTCAACGCATGGTATTTTGCACTGTTTTACTGAGGACTGGGAAACTGCTAAAGCTGTTTTGGATTGTGGCTATTACATTTCATTTTCTGGGATTGTATCCTTTAAAAATGCACAGGATTTAAGAGATGTGGCTAAACAAGTACCACTTGATCGTGTTCTAATTGAAACAGATAGTCCTTATTTAGCGCCGATGCCTTATAGAGTAAAGTCTAACGAACCTAAATACGTTCCCTATGTAGCCAAAGCCTTAAGTGATGTATATGATAAAACACTTGAGGAGATGGCTTTCATTACCACACAAAATTTTGAAAATCTTCTTCGACAAAAGTAAAGCGCCACTGATTGATAAAATCATGACTAGAAGTGCGTCAATTTATTAACGGATAGAATTAACAAGAGAGTTTATCGGGTGAAGATGGATCGACAGGCTCAATTTAGAGCAAGAGAAGCTTTAATTTTTCAGGTTGCTGAACAATTGCTTTTAGAAAACGGTGAAGCGGGGATGACATTAGATGCACTCGCTGCGGAACTAGATCTAGCGAAGGGAACACTTTATAAACATTTTCAGAGTAAAGATGAACTTTACATGCTGCTGATTATTCGTAATGAACGCATGTTATTAGAGATGGTGCGAGACACTGAAAAAGCTTTTCCTGAGCATTTGGCTTTTTTTATGCTGCACCATTTACATCATCCTGAAAGAGCGGTGTTATTTCATCAAATTGAAGAACGTTTATCGACTACAGGACAAGGGATTTATCACTTGTTTAATGAGCTTTATCAGGTTCGCAAACAACGCCTTCGTCTGATTATTCGGATGACGGAAAGTTATTTGGAGTCCATACATAGTTTGATGTCAGTACGTGATTATTTGGCTTCGATTTGGTCAATAACACATGGCGGTGCTGCAATACTGAATTCAAGTTTTTATCAACGTTATTTGGGTTGTCGAGATACTTTGCGTGTGGCTTTGATTGATCAAGCATTAGCGATTCCCAAACACCCACAAGCTTCAGAACAAGTGGCTTAACGGTTATGAAGCGTATGCCTACATCTCTCAACAATAAAGGTTTTACCTTGATTGAGGTGATGGTTGTCATTGTGATTATCAGCATTATCGCTTCATTGATTGTTTTAAATATTGACGGTGTTGATCAGCGTAAGGCGATGCAAGCACGTGAGATGCTATTGCTTGATTTAAAGCAAATCAATCGTGAAGCCAATGATCAATCCCGTATTTATGCTTTGGATTTTCATGCTGCAACCGATGTCGCTACCGCACAATATGGATTGGTCGAATATATTCCCATGCAGCAAGATCCAGTACAGCGTGTACGTGTGATTGATAACAAACCTTGGAAAGATGTTACAGATTTTACCCGCCGAAATTTGCCAGATCAGGTTTCATTTTCAATTCAGCCTCAAGAGCATCAGTTTCGAGATGCCAATAATGCGGATTTACTGGGAAATAATGCACCTAAATTGATTTGGTTTGGCAATGGAGAAGCAAAACCTGTCATGATTCAAATGTATTATCAACAAAAACCTGTAGGTGGTGTGATTCGCGTAGACTATTTAGGTAAAGTCGATGAAGAAAAATAAAGGCTTTACCCTTATCGAAGTGGTCGTGGCATTGGCGATCTTTGCTGTTGCAGCAATAGCTTTGACTAAAGTTGCGATGCAATATACCCAATCTACAGCCAATGCCATTTTACGGACCAAAGCACAATTTGTTGCACAAAATGAAATTTCAATGATGATGATTAACCGAGAGTGGTTAACTGGAACAGCTTCAAAACAGATCACGGCTCAAGGTGAAACATGGCAAGTGGATAAAAAAGCAGAGTCTACACTGAGTCCTGATGTGCAAAAAATCGATGTGCAGGTCAGTTTATTTAATACTGATACAGGTAAAGTGGAAGCAGGAATCACCAATATGGTGTTTTATAATTATCCAATCAAAGAAAAATAGTCATGAACGTCGTCCAAAATAAAAACAATAATACTGTCAAAATGCAGAAGAGATCAGGTTTTACTTTGATTGAGTTACTTGTCGCAATTGCTATTTTTGCGGTGCTTTCTGCCTTGGGTTGGAAGATATTTGATTATTTGATTAAGGTCAAAGATCGTAATGTGATGCACGAAGAGAATTTAGGGCAACTCCAAGGTGCATATCAACAAATTCAGCGTGATACATTGCAAATCGTGCCAATTTCAGCCCGAAGTGGTGAACAAGTTGAACCTGCATTGCGCTTAGATCGACAAAAACTATCATTTAGTAAAGCTGGTGTTACAGATCCTTTAAAGCAAGGTCTCTCACCTTATGAGCGAATAGAATACGGTTATGACCAGCAAGAGAAGAAACTATATCGATTAAAGTATTCCAATCTGAATAGAAATAGCTCGGAACAACCATTGTCGAGTGTCATGCTGACGGATGTAGATGCCTATCAAATTGAAATACTCAATCCAAATGAGTCAGATCGTTGGCCAAATGACTTAACTAAAAATGATAGCCAATTACCGCGTGGAATTAAAATGAAAATCACGATTCATGAAGTAGAATATGAGTGGATTTTTAGTTTATTGAATACTGATTTTTTGATAAAGAATAATCAAAATGGATAAATCATTTATACAATTCAAACCACAGCAAGGGATTGCCTTAATTACTATTTTAGTAATGGTGGCTTTGGCAACTATTATTGCTGCATCAATTGCAAAACATCAAAGCTATACCAATGAAAGCACAGGCTTTTTAAAACGTCAAAGCCAAGCCTTGTTCTATGCCAAAAGTGCAGAAGCTTTTTATTCTGAGATATTGGTTCAGGATAGTGAGAATGGGAAAGAGGCTGACTACCTTCAAGAAACATGGGCAAAACCCATGCCAGCCTTTCCAGTGGAAGATGGTTATGTCTCAGGTGTTTTGGAAGATGAATCGGGTAAATTCAATCTCAATAGTTTATTAAACACTGAAGCTAAGCCGAATGAGGCAGCACAGAAATATTTCTCTAAATTGTTGGTGCGTGTTGGTTTACCCGCGGATAACGTTCAGGCGGTTATTGATTGGCAAGATCCTGATAATGAAACGATCGGCGCAATGGGAGCAGAAACAAGCTACTATCAAGGTCTCCCTAAACCTTATTCTGCTGCAAATCGTAAATTTGCCAGTATTGAAGAGTTAAAGTTGGTGCGTGGTTTTGAAGGTACCAAATATGATTTGATTGCGCCTTACATATCAGCTTTACCAGACATCAATACGCGAATTAATGTCAATACAGCACCTGCCATGGTTTTGGCAGCAATCAATGAAAAATTAGATGTCAATAGCATACAAACTGCATTAAATGCACGCCAAGAAAAACTTGAGTATTTTGCCAATGTGGGTGATTTGATGAAAATATCACCCTTTGATAGTTTGGATGCAACGGAAAAAACAGAAGCAGACAAAATTTTTGGCGTGAGATCGAATTATTTTAAAGCAAAAATCGAAGTCTTATTAAGCAACCGTAAGCGTCAATTTACCAGTCATTTGTTACGAAATGATCAGTCGCAAGTGTTTGTATACTCACGAAGTTTGGCACCTTTTTAATTAAAAGATTAAAAGAATTATCTGTAAGTTTATTATTCTAAAAGGATTTTTAAGGTTGTAAAAAGGTTGGTTGAGATATTTTATTGAATTGGATAAGCTCAATCCAAGCCAAAAAAGGGGATTATCCTTTTAGCTAATTGTAATGAACGAGAAAATTAATGCTCAGGGTTCGAGTTTTGCTTTATAATCGAGTTTCTTAACCGCTTTGTTTATAAAATTTGGCTCATGTTAATTCGTAAGTTATTTAAGTTTGAAAATGCACATATTGTGCGTAATTGCACATCAGATCGTTGTAAGCGATCTATACATGGGCATAGCTATAAAGTTGAGTTATTACTGAAAGCTTCAAAACTTGATCATGGTCAAATGGTATATGATTTTGGATTGCTGAAAGGAATAATCAAAGAAATTTTTGATAGCTTTGATCATGCGATTTGTTTTTGGCAAGAAGATAGTCCTGAGTATATTCAAGCGTGTAAAACATTTAGTGCGCGTTGGGTGGCATTACCTGTTTCACCTTCAGCTGAGCAGTTTTCACGTGTATTTTTCTTTCTTGCGCAACAGGTTCTAAAATCAACCATTACCCAGAATGGTGAAGGTGATGTTGAGGTTTATTCTGTTATCGTGCATGAAACAGATACAGGATATGCGCAAAGCTTTCAGGAAGATATTGAAAGCACACAAATGGGACTGCTAAGTTTGGATAAAATTATTTTTTCTGAACAAGTTCAAGTTGAGTGGACAGACCCTGAAATGTATGAAAAATTGAAACAAGGTGTTCAATTTCAAAACCCTGAAGTGGATTTACAGGTTAAAATATAAATTGCGGTTTCAATCAAGAAATCCATTGAGATATAGATACGTTTTTAGGAAATTAAAATTTAGGATGAAAGTTGATGCAATTGTCTGAACTCGAACAAACAAAACTAAATCAAGTTCGGTTAGATCAAAGTTGGAAAGAAGGCTTGGCTGATTTCCTATTAAGTCAGCAAATGGATGATTTGCGTTCTTTTTTAGTGGCTGAAAAAAATGCAAACAAAACCATTTATCCACCAAGCTCGCTCATTTTCAATGCCTTAGACACGACGCCTCTTCCAAATGTAAAAGTGGTGATTCTTGGACAAGACCCTTATCATGGTCCTGATCAAGCGCATGGCTTGAGTTTTTCTGTACAAAAAGGGGTCGCATTACCTCCGTCTTTACGCAATATTTTTCATGAACTGAATACCGATTTAGGTGTTCCAGTCTCACGACATGGTGATTTGAGTAAATGGGCGCAACAAGGCGTATTACTGCTTAATAGTGTATTGACCGTAGAGGCTGGGCAACCTACATCACATCAGAAACGTGGTTGGGAAAATTTTACCGATCATGTCATTGATGTACTCAATGAGCGAAGAGAGCATATTGTGTTTATCCTATGGGGTGCATATGCTCAGAAAAAAGGACAACGTATCGATCAGAACAAACACCTCGTATTAAAGGCTGCTCATCCATCTCCATTGGCAGCAAATCGTGGTGGTTTTTTTGGTTGTAAGGTTTTCTCTAAAACAAATAATTACCTGAAACAACATGGCATTGAGCCAATCGACTGGCAGCTGGACGCATGACAAATTCTCCCGAAATAAATAACTATCACCCTGATTTGATTATCGAAGAAGCGCAAAATGGTTGGCGCATTATTCGGTTAAATCGCCCTAAATCGCTTCATGCGCTGGATGAATCCATCGTTGCAGCACTATTGAAGCTGTTTGAAGATTTTCATGATGATGATGCAGTCAAGGCAATTTGGTTAGATTCAACTACACCTAAGGCATTTTGTGCCGGTGGTGATGTGCGTAAGCTTCGTCAATTGGTGATTAACAATGAAGTCGAAACTGCCAATCAATTCTTTGAAACTGAATACGCTTTAGATTTATTGCTACATAACTATGCCAAACCTATTGTTGTTTGGGGTGAAGGTTATGTTATGGGTGGTGGTTTAGGCTTATTTATGGCTGCACCATTCCGTTTGGTGACGCCTTACTCTCGTTTGGCGATGCCAGAAGTGAATATTGGACTTTATCCAGATGTTGGTGCGACGCGATTCTTGGCAGATCGTGGTCCTATCGGATTATTTACTGGTTTAACAGGATCCATCATGACTGCTGCAGGTGGTTATGGAATCGGTTGGGCAACCCACATTTGTGATGCGCAACGTGATGTAGTGTTGCAAAAACTACTCGATATTGATTGGGATCATTATCCTGCTGGTGATTTCCGTGCTTTGGATGACACGCTAAATAGTTTACATCGCCCGGTTTCACCGGGTCCTCTACAAAACTCATTGGATGTAATCCATAGTGTTTGTCGTGGTGTAAACTTTGAACAAGATTATGAAGCGATCATTGGTTTAAGCGATGCACGCAGTGACTGGTTGCGCCAAGCCAGTGAGAACTTACAAAAAGGTTCTCCAAGTACTGCTGCAATTACATGGTTATTATGGCAATGGGGACGCCAAGTTCATTCTTGGGCTGAAGTATTTGAATTGGAAAAGCAAATTTCTGACTGGAAAATTCGTCATCCAGATTTTGTTGAAGGTGTACGTGCGCGTTTAGTTGACAAAGATCTGTCTCCAGAGTGGGAAAAGGTTGAATCAAGAACGTTAAAAGGCATTCTTGGACACAATCCGCCGAAAACGACTATTGAAAGTTGGAATGTACTATTGACTCAATATGGCATTATCTAGTCTAAAATGACTGAATTGCCGCAGCAAAATGTTGATGAAAAATGGATGCAACTTGCTTTAGAGCAAGCTGCATTCGCAGCTTCCCTTGGTGAAATACCTGTAGGTGCAGTCTTGGTGAGTCAAGGTCAATTAATTGGCATGGGCTTTAACCAACCGATTGCACAACATGATCCTACTGCACATGCCGAGATTCAAGCACTCCGGCATGCTTGTCTCAATATTCAAAACTACCGACTTCCTGAAGATACCACTTTATATGTAACACTTGAACCTTGCACAATGTGTGTAGGTGCGTTAATACATGCTAGGGTACATCGGGTTGTATTTGGTGCAGAAGAACCCAAAGCTGGTTCACTCATCAGTAGCCGAAGGTTGTTGGAGACGGGTTACTACAATCATATATTTGAATATCAAGGTGGATGTTTGCAGCAACAATGTTCACTTCAATTGTCTAATTTTTTTAAAATGCGTCGTGAACAAAAAAAACAATTAAAGCAACAACAAAAGACCTTAAATGACACATTAAAATGATCTAGAATACGGGTGTTTTTAATGACAATTGATATTGTCAAAAATAAGTGCGACAAAATATATGACCAGCATAAAAGGGTACAATAATGAATTCTATTCAAGTAAAACAAGAGTTTGATGCACCAGTTGAACAGGTATTTGACTTACTGTCGAAACATGCAACCTACAATGTGGCATTTGCGCCTGTACAAGTGGTACGTGTAAAAGATGCGGCTGATCCTGAACGTCCAGATGGATTAGGGTCGATTCGTCGTATGGGATTTGGTCCGATTAAACCAATTCAAGAGCAAATCACGTATCTAGATGTCAATAAACGTATCGAATATAAGTTGATTAAGAATCCACTCATCAAACACCATATTGGAATTATTGAGTTTGAAGAGCTTTCACCAAATAAAACCCGTGTTAACTATACGATCGAATTACAAGCACGTGCACCTTTTGTGAGTAAATTAATACTTGCACAGCTTAAACTAGCGATTACACTTGGCTTTAAGAAACTTGCAAAGTCTGTAGCTTAATTGGAAATACAATGACAATTCAAATTATCACGATTGATGGACCGAGTGGTTCTGGTAAGGGAACACTGGCAGCAAAACTCGCAGATCATTATCAATTTCATCTCTTGGATTCTGGAGCGCTCTATCGTTTGCTTGGGTTGTCGTTACATCAAAAAGCATTGTTGGATACTTTGGATGATGTGGATACACTTCAACAAAGCGTTACAATTGCAATGCATTTGGATATTGTGTTTAAGACGACTGAAACGGGTACAACTATTTTACTCGACGGGGAAGATGTGACCCAAACCATCCGTACTGAACGGGTGGGGGAATTTGCTTCAAAAGTTGCTGCAATTCCAGCGCTTAGGGCGGCTTTGGTTGAACGTCAGCATGCATTTGCTCAAATGCCTGGTTTGGTTGCAGATGGTCGAGATATGGCGACTTCGATCTTTCCACAAGCGCAAGCTAAAATATATCTCACCGCATCGGCTGAGTCCCGTGCAGCACGTCGTGTAAAACAGTTGCAGGGAATGGGGCTGGATGTTAAAATAAGCGACATTTTAGCTAATATACAAGCTCGAGATAAGCGAGATATGGAACGCGCAGTCGCTCCACTCAAGCCAGCAGTAGATGCTTATATCATCGATAGTTCGGAATTGAACATTGATGAAGTATTTAAACTGATGACTGATTATGTCGATACTCATTTAGCTAAGTAACGAATATTTAATTAAATATTAGCAAAAGCATAGCTTGATCAGTTTCATATGGACTATGTAGATGCTTAACTAAACCGGCCTTGTCTGATCCAAGACCGCTGACTTTTCTAGGTATATCATGACCGAATCTTTTGCAGCCCTCTTTGAAGAAA
Organism: Acinetobacter sp. WC-743; assembly: GCF_000335555.1. NCBI lineage: Bacteria > Pseudomonadati > Pseudomonadota > Gammaproteobacteria > Moraxellales > Moraxellaceae > Acinetobacter > Acinetobacter sp. WC-743. The sequence continues at coordinate 24,138 of NZ_AMFQ01000128.1, forward strand.
GCGAATCAACTCTTAATATCGACAAAGGTGCCGTTATTAAAGGTATCGTTGTTAGCATCGACTCTGACTGGGTTACTGTTGACACTGGCCTTAAATCTGAAGGTGTTGTTGCACGCTCAGAATTCTTAAACGAACAACGTGAACTTGAAGTTCAAGTTGGCGACGAAGTTGATGTTGTTGTTGAAGCGCTTGACAACGGTATGGGTCAAACAGTTTTATCACGTGAAAAAGCGAAACGTGCTGAAACTTGGACTAAACTTGAAAAAATCTTTGAAGACGGCGAAATCGTTACTGGTGTTATCTCTGGTAAGGTTAAAGGCGGTTTCACTGTTGACATCGGTCCAGTTCGTGCATTCTTACCTGGTTCATTGGTAGACACTCGTCCTATCCGTGACACAACTCACCTTGAAGGTAAAGAGTTAGAATTCAAAGTAATCAAACTTGATGCTAAACGTAACAACGTTGTTGTATCTCGTCGTGCTGTTATGGAAGCTGAATCTTCAGCTGACCGTGAAGCGCTTCTTTCTCAATTGGAAGAAGGTCAAACAGTTACAGGTACAATCAAAAACCTTACTGATTACGGTGCATTCGTTGACCTTGGTGGTATTGATGGTCTTCTTCATATCACAGATATGGCTTGGAAACGTATCAAACACCCTTCAGAAGTTGTTGAAGTGGGTCAAGAAGTTACTGTTAAAGTACTTAAATTTGACAAAGAACGTAACCGTGTATCTTTAGGTCTTAAGCAATTAGGCGAAGATCCTTGGTTAGCGATCATGAACCGTTATCCTAAAGGTTCTATCGTTAAAGCGCGTGTAACGAACTTAACTGATTACGGTTGTTTCGCTGAAATCGCTGAAGGCGTTGAAGGTTTAGTTCACGTTTCTGAAATGGATCACACCAACAAAAACATCCACCCATCTAAAGTTGTTCAGATTGGTGATGAAGTTGATGTTATGGTTCTTGAAGTTGATGAAGAGCGTCGTCGCATTTCATTGGGTATCAAGCAAACTCGTGCGAACCCATGGGAAGAATTCTCTAAGTCACACGACAAAGGTGAAAAAGTTTCAGGTACGATCAAGTCAATCACTGACTTCGGTATCTTCATCGGTTTACCAGGCGGTATCGATGGTCTAGTTCACTTGTCTGATATTTCTTGGAACGAACAAGGCGAAGATGCCATCCGTCGTTACAAGAAAGGTGATACAGTTGAAGCTGTTATCTTGTCTGTAGATGCAGAAGGTAACCGTATCAGCCTTGGTATCAAGCAAATGAACAGCGATCCGTTCAATGACTTCTTAGCTGCTAACGAACGCGGTGCGTTGGTTAAAGGTACAGTAACTGCAGTTGACGCTAAAGGCGCTACTGTTAAGTTAGCTGACGAAGTTGAAGCTTCTTTGAAAGCATCTGAAATCAACCGCGATCGCGTTGAAGATGCAACTAAATTCTTAGAAGTTGGTCAAGAAGTTGAAGCTAAAATCATCAATGTAGATCGTAAATCACGTTCTATCAACTTGTCGATTAAAGCGAAAGACGAAGCTGAAGAGAAAGAAGCAGTAGCTAACTTGAAGACAGCTGCAAATGGTCAAGACAATGGTCCTAAGACTATTGGTGATTTGATCAAAGCGCAAATGAACCACTAAGTTATTGTTAAGAAGTATTATTTAATGTAATTAATTAATATTTTTTATTCAAATACTGTAAAAGGTAGCGTAGTATATGATGACTGCGCTACCTTTTTGTATTTAAAAAGGATATTATCTAGTGTATGTCAAATAGCATTAAAATTAATGAGGTCTTAAATGACAACTGAAGCACTTAATAAGTCTGACTTAATAGAAAGAATTGCTCTCAAGAACCCACATTTGGCAGAGCCATTGGTTGAAGAAGCAGTAAAAATTATGATTGATCAAATGATTGCATCATTGTCTTCAGATGATCGTATTGAAATTCGTGGTTTTGGTAGCTTTGCACTACATCACCGCGAGCCGCGTGTAGGTCGTAATCCTAAAACAGGTAAGTCTGTAGAAGTTGCAGCGAAAGCAGTGCCACACTTTAAGCCTGGTAAAGCATTGCGTGATGCAGTAAACGAATCTGCTAACTAATAAAATTCGAATGGGGTGATTATGCGCTATTTCTTAGTTGCATTACTGTTGGTGGTATTTGGTTATGCTTTAGCATTAGTCCTACAAAACCCTGCTGAGCTGCCAGTAGACTTGTTGTTTACACAGGTTCCAGCAATGCGTTTAGGGCTATTACTATTATTGACTTTAGTCCTCGGAATTGTTCTTGGATTGTTGCTTGGTGTACAGGTTTTCCGTGTATTCCAAAATGCTTGGGAAATTAAGCGTCTTCGTAAAGATATTGATCATCTCAGAAAGGAACAAATTCAGACTGCGCAATTGGCTGCTGCTGAAGCTGCTGCAAATGCTCGTCATGAAAAGACGGTATTAGATATTCAACCTGAAAACAAGAATTCTAATCCTCTTTAATCATTATGCTAAAAAAGCGCTTTATTTCACCGGTAAAGCGCTTTTTGCTTTCTCATTGATTCCATTTCTTTTAGTTAAAATCGCACTACTTGATCAAGCGAAACACAGTAGTAACAAGCGTAGATACGAGAATAATACTGATCAGCGAATAATTTTTCCAAATTAAATACAAACCGACAGCGACACCGATAATTTTAGCAAAATCAGTCGATTCGTTGCCTTCAAAAAAAGTACTCAAGATTGCAATCGAAAAAAGTAAAGTGGTTGCTGTATCATTAAACAATTGTTCTTGCTGTTTACTGATCAAAAAATAATGATTAAATGCCAAGCCTGAGTAGCGAATTAGGTATGTGCCACCTGCAAGAATCATAATACCAATTAAAATAATCATTTGTTGATTCATGTTATTTTCTTCCTGCAATTAGACCCAACAAGGACATGAGTATTGGGATTCCAGTTGGAAGAAAAGGAACTGTTGCTAAACTTATTATTGCACCTGTGATTGCGGATCTCCGTGTTGATTTTCGCTTTAATGCGTTGAATGTAAGTGCAAACAGCACTACAGGAAAAATCGTATCGATTCCTAAAAGTTTTGTATACTCTAGGTGGCTTCCCATAAGATAACCTATCAATACGCCTAAGGGCCAAGTCAGCAAAATTCCCATTCCACAAAGCCAATATGCACTACGTTTTAGAGTGTCTGTTGATTGTGTAAGCCCGAATAATACACTTTCATCATTCATGATATGGCTTGCAAAAAACTTAAACTTATTATTTTCAATAAAATGATGTACAGCTAAACCAAATGGGAGGTGGCGAAGATTGATTAAAAGCCCAGCAATTGCAGCAGTAATTGGGCTGCTCCCAGAAGCGATCATGCCAATAAATGTAAATTCAGCAGCGCCTGCCAGTACGCAACTTGATAGAAGCAATGGAATCCAGATTGGCAGGTGATAGTTGACGGCAAGTGAGCCTAAGGAAACACCAATTAATCCTGTGGCTATACAAATAATCACAATAGATTTGACAAGAGGTCTAGGTAAGCTTTTAATTTCTTTATACTTCATCAGAGTCAGCCTGAATTTAGAGTGTAGGATTGTTCGATATAATGAACAGTCATTTGTTATAATAGTTTGATTGTAATTGTTCGTCAAATCGAACGATCGTATTTTTTGAGTGAAATAATGACGATACCTATTGAAATCATTGCAACCAATTTACAAAGAGAACGGAAAAGTGCAGCCTTGTCCTTAGGAGAGGTTGCAAGACGTGCAGGCATCGCGAAATCTACACTCTCTCAGCTTGAGTCTGGACAGGGTAATCCTAGTCTGGAAACATTATGGGCATTATGTGTGGCTTTAAATATTCCTTTTGCTAAACTGGTAGAAGTACAAACACAATCATCGCAAGTTATTCGCTATGGAGAAGGTGCTTCTGTAACTTCTGAAATATCGAATTATCAAGCAGTCTTGTTAGCAACATGTCCACCGAATGCAAGACGGGATGTATATATTTTAACGACTCAACCAGGAGAACCTCGTTGTAGTCAACCGCATCCTGTGGGGAGTGTGGAGCATATTATTATCATGCAAGGATCAGCGAAAGTAGGTTTGGTCAATGCTTATGAAGTTCTAAAAGCTGGTGATTATATGTCTTATCCAGCAGATCAAGCGCATATCTTTGAAGCACTCGAGCAAGATACACGCGCAATTCTAATTTCTGAACAGAGATAGTGCATTTTGCAATGTTAAAACTGGGTTTTTTAGTGAAGTCGGTTTTCTGCTTCTCCTAATCACTTTATAATGTGCCAAATTTTATGTGATGGAATGAAGATCCGTGAGTATTATTGTTGCCTTAGATGCAAAAAGCCAATATGACGCCCTAAAAATTGCTGATCAGCTCGATCCATCACTATGCCGTTTAAAAGTGGGTAAAGAACTATTTACTCATGAAGGTCCAAGTGTCGTTAAAGCATTGCATGATAAAGGCTTTGAAGTATTTTTGGACTTAAAATTTCATGATATTCCAAACACGACTGCGCAGGCAGTATGTGCTGCGGCTGACTTAGGGGTATGGATGGTGAATGTGCACGCTTCTGGTGGTCGTAAGATGATGGAGACCTGTGTAGAGCGTTTAAAAGCAGGTAATTATTCTACACAACTGATCGCTGTAACTGTTTTGACCTCAATGGGGCGTGAAGATCTACGAGATATTGGTTTAGATATTGAACCTTTTGAGCAAGTGAAGCGTCTTGCCAAACTCACTCAAGACAGTGGTTTGGATGGTGTAGTCTGTTCTGCACAAGAAGCAAAAATGTTACGCCAAGATCTAGGCGCAGAATTTGCGCTTGTTACACCTGGGATTCGCCCAGCAGGTGCAAATGCAGACGATCAAAAACGTATCGTTACACCTAAACAAGCGATGCTTGATGGTTCGACACATTTAGTCATTGGTCGACCGATTACTCAATCGGAAAATCCAAGCCAAACACTTCAAGATATTCTCTCAACGCTTTAAAAAGTAAACCCTCTTTCAATATTGAAAAGAGGGTTATTTTTGGTTGCATTATAAAGAACATTTTAATCTAACGATGTATGAAAAACATTCGAAATTATAAATCGTTTAAAGTGCTGCCAACATGCTGACCGCAATTGGGGCAAGTACAGACAGGACAAAACCACTGACCATCGCATGTGGAATAAAATCATTGCCGCAGGCTTGTTTTACCATGGGTAATGTGACATCCATTGCTGTTGCACCAGCTGAAGAAATTGCAGATCGTGGGTAACGCCATCCAATCAGATACATAAATAAAATTGCAAATATTTCTCTAAATAAATCATTCATTAAAGCCACACTACCTAAGTGAGCGTTCTTTAATTCTGTTACTACAATCCCCGTCATAGAATAGAAACCATAACCTTGCGATAACATGATTAAATCTCTCATACTGATGCCTTGTATCAAGAAAAATGAAGCAATTGCACCAAAGAGTGAACCGATTACACATGCCAAAGGAACCAGCATGATTTTCCAATTTAACCAAGAACGATCCAGTGGTGAATAAGCTAGATCCAAACCGATCAATAGCATATAAACTAAAAGTAGGTTCCATGTACTGATATGTAAAGGTAAATCAGCAGCATGTGCAAATTCAGCCAGTGCATAACCGATTGCCAAAGCGATAAAGGCATAACTAATATTTAATAACGAACCGAGCAATAATTCAGCAGAGACTTTACCTTGGGCGGGTTTAAATCCAATCGCTTTAAACACGATGTAGCAACAGATAAAAGCACCCAATGATGTGGTTAATGCGATCGTCAGGGCGCTGGTTAATATTTGTGCAGGACTGGCAATATTGTGAATGGTCTGAGAAAATTCGATGGCAATCGCAATGAGTAAAATATAAGTGAAATAAGGTAATATCTTGAACGCGATTTTTTCAATAATTTGAGGAATTCTTCGAGCGAGAATAAATCCTAAAAACAAGCAAAATAATAGTTGAAAAATTAACCAAAGCGATTGCATAAAAAATAGATAGGCAGTGAAAACCTATCTATTATAGCGAAGCTTTTAAAAGCTGCTTGCAATATTATGTCCTGATTATCAAAAAATTATGCGGCTTGAGATTTGGCTTGAAGTTTTTGTTTGTTTCCTAACAGTCTAAAATCACTCGGATTAAGCTTGCGTGTTTCTAACCAAAACTTCCAGGTATATGTAGGCCAAAGCGCAAAGTTTTTACCGCCATCCTGTTGATACCAACTCACACAACCTGACTGCCAAACGGTACCTTCAAGTTGCTTTTGAACTTTTTCATTAAATTGATCTTGAATTTCTGCTTTAACGACAACAGCTTGCGTTTGGGTTTTTTGCACCATTTGAATCAATTGTAAAATATAATTGACTTGGGATTCGATCATGAAAATAACAGAGTTATGCCCTAATACAGTATTCGGTCCAAGTAATTGGAATAGATTTGGAAAGCCTTTGGTAATGACACCATAGTAGCTTTCTGCGCCATCTTTCCAAACTTGTTTTAATTCAAGACCATTTTCCCCATAGCAATCAAAAGATTTTAAGTAAATGCGTGGATCAGTAATAAAACCAGTACCATAGATTAAACAATCAATTTGGCGTGCTTTACCATCTTTCGTGATGATTCTGTCTTCCGTTATTTCTTGAATAGCATCAGTAATCAGTTCAACATTGTCACGATTGAAAGTTGGAAAATATTTATTTGAAATAAGGATGCGTTTACAGCCCATAACATAATCAGGAATGAGTTTTTTCGCTGTTTGTTGATCTTTGACTTGGAATTTAATGAAGGCTTCAGCAAGTTTTTGACCGTATTTCATGATTTGTGGTTTAACAATAGGTACTACACGCGACTCATTCGACCAATATAAACGGGCACGATGTAGTTTTCTAAACCATTCAAAGCGCTGAAATAGCTTTTTATCAAGCGTATTGTAGGCACGCTCATCACGTGGGATTACCCAAGCAGGTGTCCGTTGTAATACATAGAGATTTTTGACTTTGGCAGCGATTTCAGGAATGTACTGAATTGCACTTCCTCCAGTCCCAATGGAGGCAACATTCTTTTGATTCAGATTATATTTATGGTTCCATTGAGAGGAGTGAAACACTTCACCTTTAAATTTTTCAATGCCTTTAATCTGTGGAATTTGTGGAACATGCAGAGGACCAGATGCAAAAATAACAAATTGTGCATCAATTTGCTGACCATTTTTTAATGCTAAATGCCAATTAAACTGATCTTCGTCATATTGTGCAGAAATCACTTCTTGGTTAAATTGAATATATTTTTTTAAATCATATTCTTGAATCAAATCTTGGATATAATCAAAAATCTCAGGTGCTTCCGCATAACGTTTTGACCAATCAGTTTTGGGGGCGAATGAAAGTGAGTACATGTGCGATTGAACATCACAAGCAGCACCAGGGTACTGGTTTTCACGCCAAGTACCGCCCACATCATTGGCTTTTTCAAGGATAATGAAGTCATGGATATTGGCTTGTATTAAGCGAATTGCCATGGCTAATCCCCCAAAACCTGCTCCAATAATTGCAACTTGTGTTGATTTTGCTTTAACCGCAGATGTTGTACTCATTTTTCTTTACTCTGAGTTTTCCAGTTTTGCATAGAATATAGAAATTGTAGAATTTGAAATATGATTGCACTGACATGAAAATTGATATATTCGGCAATTTCCAAAAAGTTGACTTTGTAGTAAAAAGTTTGGGTGAAAATGAAATGATGATGAAATGAAGCGATCGATTCTCGGTTTAATGTATTTAATTCACGGTATGCGTAATGCGGGAATTGATGTTGACTCACGTCTTGCAAGTGTCGGAATTAAAGCTGATGCACTTGATCCGAGTTCAATTATTCATCCCAGTTTAGAGTGGGATATTCAGAAAATTATCGGTCAAGGTGTACAGCCTGAAACAGGTTTATTCATTGGTCAGCATTATTCTCTAGCAGGATATGGTCCTTTATTGATGCTATTGGTGACTTGCAGTAATGTCGGTGATGCAATTCAAAATGGGATTCGTTATCAAGGTTTGACCTATCTGTATGGAGTACTTGGGCTTGAAAAAGGTCATCATCAAATTGCACTGACTTATCAACCAGTGGATTTGGAAACCGAAATGGGTTTACTTCGGGCGCAATGTGAAATTTCAGGGACCTATAAATTTCTTGACGATATTTATAAAATGATGGGATTAACTGCACCAAGTGTCAGAATTGAATTACCGTTTCAGCAACCTCAAGATCCCAGTATTTTAAAACAATACCATGATTATTATGGTTCAGATTTACACTTTAATTGTGATAACGCTGCATTTTGGATTAATGAAGATGTGATGCAATTGCCCATACCTTCAGCTGATCCCATTACCCATCGGGTGTATGAGGCAAAATGTATTGCTGAAATTGAGCGTTTAAATGCTGAGGAACAGAAAGTTGCTCCGCTGATTCAACGTGTCAATGATTATTTGGAATTACAACAAGGTGTTATTCCATCGATGGCTGAGGTTGCACAGGCTTTAAATGTTCCTGAGCGTACCTTGCGCCATCAGTTGCAACAATTGAATACCAGCTATAAACAGATTCGAGAGCAGTTAATTAAACATAAAGCTTTACGTTTGATTGAATACAAAGAGTATTCGATTGAAGTGATTGCCGAATTGTTAGGCTATTCAGAACCCGCGGCATTTAATCATGCGTTTAAGCGTTGGTTTGGACAAAGCCCGCGACAGTACGGTAAATAAACAGGTGGTGTTAAAATGAAATACAGTATCGAAATTATGCCAAAGTTTTATTTATCAAAAATGAATCTTCGATATACTTCCTTTAGCCTTTAAAAGTAACAATACGATATGTTATTAGATCAGAATAGAACTTCTTCAACAGCATTTACTCCCGTTTCACCTGCTGAGCGTTATGCCAAAGCATTATCCTCTGGGCAATTTTTACCAGATGACGCTCAAGCACAAGCAGTACATGAGCTGGAACGTGTATGGCAAGAGCTGATTAATCGTTATAAAGCTTCAAAAAAGGCTTTTCGTCGTTTCCGTCGCCAAACAGCGCCAAAAGGGGTTTACATGTGGGGTGGCGTTGGACGAGGAAAAACATGGTTAATGGATCAATTCTACGATTCCATCCCATTTCGTCGTAAAACACGCATGCATTTTCATCACTTTATGCAATTTGTTCATAAAGAACTTAATAAATTATCTGGGCAGCGTAATCCTTTGGATATTGTGGCAGATCAGATTTACAAAGAAGCGGTTGTTATTTGCTTTGATGAATTTTTTGTGTCCAATGTGACTGATGCAATGATTTTGAGTGACTTGTTCCAGAAATTGTTCACTCGTGGCATTACTTTAGTGGCAACCTCAAATATTGCGCCAGATGGCTTATACAAAAATGGTATCCATCGAGATCGTTTTATCCCAACCATTGAAATGGTGAAAACCCATTGCGTCGTTTTAAATGTAGATGCTGGGGTAGATTATCGTTTACGAGTATTGAAACAGGCACAATTGTTTAAAGCACCGCTAACCGATGATCATAAAGTGTGGATGGCAAAACGTTTTAGTGCTTTGACAGCTTCACAGACGGTGTCGGAAGAACCTATTACGATTAATAATCGTATTGTTGAAACTCTGGGACATACTGAAGATGTATTATGGTGTGATTTCAGAGAGCTATGTATGAAGCCGCGTAGCCCATCTGACTTTATTGAAATTGCAAATATTTATAATACTGTTCTTGTGAGTAATGTACCGCATTTGACTGATTTGCTTTCAGAAGGAACACGTCGTTTTATTTATTTGGTCGATGAGTTTTATGATCGTGGAGTAAAATTATTATTAACTTCTGAAGATTCAATTATTGAAATTTATCAAGGTGAAAAGCTTGCCTTTGAAATTGAGCGTACACGTTCGCGTTTGCTAGAAATGCAGTCTGATGAATATTTACAGTCTGAACATCGTCTGATTAAAGGCAACAGTGAATTAGAAGTTGAATAATTGATTTATGTATGTAAAAAGCGATCTTGGTCAACAAGATCGCTTTTTTATGCAAGCTATAGTCAAACCGCCTGATTATTCATACAAGTGATTTGGATGATTCTTTTATTTTATACTTTTGAATCATAAACAGTCTTGCTATCACGAGGCGACATGAATGTCGCCATGTTGAGCGGGGGGATGAGGATGTACCCCTCGCTCAACGGAAGATTTTTGTTACTTTTCATCTCTGAAAAGTAAAGTATCGCCTACGCAAAACAATTTAAACTTTAGAGCTAAAGCGTGGCAGTGTTAGCTTTATATCATTAAACAATATATTGATCGTTTTAATTTTATTGATCAAGAGAAATGATATTCTACTGTATGAATTTTTCAACAGATTGACTATATAAATAAAACTTCAAGCTCAATATTTTCCCATCCGCATAAGCTGATGGGAATGTATTGAATGATTCTTTAGACACTTCGTCTGCAAAGATAGAAGTTAGCCTACTTGAATTTCTGTAGTAGGGTGGCGCACACGACTTTTATTCGGGGTTGCAATCAAATAAGCTAATGTAAGAGGACCTAGACGTCCAGCAAACATGAGACAAATTAAGGCAATTTGACTGCCTGCATGCAGATTTTCAGTTATTCCTCGCGATAAACCAACAGTGCATGCTGCGGAGACCGCTTCAAATAGTAAATCTAAAAACTTTTTATCTGGTTCAAGGATCAACAAAGTAAAAAAACCAATCAAAATCAAAAGAGATGTGATGGCTATGACTGCAAGGGCTTTAAATGTAGCTTGATGAGAAACAGAATGACCAAAAACTGTAATTTCATCTGAACGTTTTAAAAAAGTGATGACACTTAAAATCATAATGATAAATGTACCCACTTTAATCCCACCCGCAGTACTGAGCGACCCACCACCAATAAACATTAGCACCATGGTGATTAAGGTAGAAGCATTGCTCATACTGCTGACTTCCAAACTGTTAAAGCCTGATGAACGAGGAACTGTTGCATGAAACCATGCGTTAAGTGCTTGGTCACCAAAAGACATAGGTGCAAGTGTGAGTGGATTAGATGCTTCAATCGCCCAAATCACGATAAACGCAAACAGATTGAGCCCAGCAATGGTCGACAGAATTAGTTTGCTGTTGGTTGAAAGTTTCTTCCAGCGTTTGGCTTTCTTAATGTCCATCAATACAACAAAACCAATACCACCAATGATATATAACATACTGATGGTAAAGGTCACCATGTACTGATCTGAGAAACTCATTAAGCTGTTGGGGAATAGTGAGAATCCACCATTGTTAAAAGCAGAAATACTATAAAATAGGGCATAGAAGAAAGCGTGTTCTAGGTCGTAATGATGCGACCATGCCATGGTCAGAATACCCGTACCAATCGCTTCAAAAAATAATGAATAGAGAAAAACACCTTTAACAGTAAAAGTTGCTCTTGCTAAACTGGTTTGCCCAATGGTTTCTTGCGCCATAATTTGCTGTTTGAGCCCAATCTTGGACGATAGACTTAGTGCAGCGAGGATTGCGAAGGTCATAAATCCCAGACCACCACATTGAATCAAGATCATGACCACCACTTGACCGAAAGTGGTCAGTGATTCACCGATATTGACGACTGACAGCCCTGTGATCGTTACTGCGGATGTCGCAGTAAAGAGGGCATCCACCCAAGTCAAATCACCTTGATGGGCAAAAGGAAGTTTGAGCAACACTGTTCCAATAATAATAAAACTCAGAAAACCTAAAGCGAGTAAGCTTGGAGGGCTGAGATTGATACTGTTGTGTTGCTTGTTGATCAGTTCTTTTTTAGATAAACGCATAGTTATAACTATAAGAAGCGAATCGAAAATTGTCTGAGCATTTCTACAGGTCCTTCAAGAATTAAAATGTCTTTTTCCTGTAAAATTGTGCCAGGTGCAATATCATAGAGGACATGAGATCCACGTTGTAACAATAAAGTGGTGAGTTCTGGGGTATTTTCCATGACAGTTTGAAACTGAGCGCCTTGTAAGTTCGCACCAATTTCAATTTTTACGATATAACGATCATTATTGAGCGCCATATAGCGTCTGACCATCGGATAACTTAAAGACTGGGCAACACGGATTCCCATATCTTCTTCAGGATGAATGATTTTACTGATTCCCAAATGCGATAAAATCATGTGGTGGGATTTAGATTTAGCTTTGACAAAAATCTTTTCAATACCCAGGTTTTTGAGATGAAGTACGCACAAAATACTCGCTTCAATATCTTCTCCAATTGCAACTACAACAGCATCACAATTTTTGATATTGAGTTCATCTAAAACATGTTCATCTGTTGCATCTGCAATGACGGCATGACTGATTTTATCTGCAATGTTTTCTACATTTTTCTTTAATGTATCAATACCAATCACATCATGGTTTAAGTTGGTGAGTTCAAGCGCAACAGCTTCACCAAAACTACCTAAACCGATAACAGCGAACTGCGCCATTCTACAAAATCCTTATCTCAGCACTGAAATTGTGTGAGCATTATCATCTTCAATTTTTATATATTTTATATTTAAAGTATTCAATCGCCAATCTCGAAACCTTGAATATAAACTGATATATGTAAATAAAACCTGAATTATGTCATAAAACCTTCAAATGAGTTAGCTATGCTCATTCAAGGTATACAAAATTGATCCTCATTAGGATTTAGTTCTTTAAGTAAGTATAAGAAAATGGACGATAAAAAAATTTATAAAATACTCCAACATTGGTTCCCTGAATTGAAGCAAAGGGATATACCAAAAAAGAAGTATCGTAAAAGTTTTGAAGAGTTTCTGAATTGGATGGCTGCTGAAAAATTCGGCGGTCGTTTTCGTGCATATTTGATGAAAATAGATCGCATGGAATTTCATGAAAATCAGATTGAGCGAAGTGCGGTATTTCATGAATATGCCGTTGATGGTCTAGGTATTCAAAGTACCATTCGTCAAAGAGCTCAACCTTTATTTGATCATTATGAATTGCATAAAGATGTTATTGGACGTTATTATAATGTGCAAGATCAAGTCTATGATATTGTATTTGAAGAAATATTAACCGAAGCAAAACAGCATCAGCATGAGTTGCTTCTGATCTACGCTGAAGATTATTATTGGTTAATTGTTCCTAACCATGAGCATAAAATCGAAAAATTCTGTAAACATTTTAATAAACAATTTCATGATGAAGATGTCAGTATTGAGCACTATGCATTATTTGATTGTTCTAGATCGACTTGAGGTTTAAATTTGCTTTTCACTAAGCTAACAATAATATGATGAGAGATTATAATGCCACATAAAATATACCCACTTCTTCAAGCAACTGTTGCTGAATTAAAGACACAACCCATTCCTGTAGACGATGAATTCGATTCTTTTGATGAATGGGTCAATGAACAGCATGATTTCCTACATTATTTTGAATTAAAAGATTATTATGATAATGGAATTGAAGATAACTTTTATTTTAAAAAGCACAATGTTGACACTGAACAATTGCAAAATGAAATTGAAAGTGCCGTTGGGGAACTCTTTGAACAATTTGAAGATGCTGATGATGTTTCATTTGAAGATCAAATGGATGTGATGGAACGTACAGAGGAAATCATTTTTGATGCGATTAAAAAAGTAGCCAACCAATACCAGTTATCATTATTAGTGGTTTATCGAGAGAATCCATATTGGATGTTGCTACCTACGCAAGATGAAGATCAATTGATTCAAATTGCAGATGCTTTTAATGAGGCATTTAATGATGATGGTGATTTAAATATGGTCGTATATTGAGTATAGGTCGCTTTATTGTATGATTGCTTTAAATATTTGATCTATATGTTTTAACTTCTTAAAACCCTTTCGACTATTAAAAGTGGACTGCGTGAAATTATAGCGATATTGATAGTTCTATCCTGCATTGCTAAAGAAGGAGATTGAGTAACTATTTTTGCTGAATGACGGTTCGGGAAAGAGTCATGAATCAAGCAAGTCTATTATTTTTATAAAATGGATATAAATAGCCCGTAAAGTATTACGGGCTATTTATAGGCTTCATTAAATTTATTTCAAGAAACGTTGATAACCGAGATTATTGGTAATTTCTTGGTATGGATAATTGATATTTTCTAAAGTCTCAATTAAACCATCTGGGTTTTGTACGGCATCTTCTGCATCCAAACCAACCAAAACACGACCTTCAGCTGCACCATGATTACGATAATGGAATAAGCTGATGTTATGTGTAGGACCCAAACGTTCAAGGAAAGTCAATAATGCGCCTGGGCGTTCAGGGAATTCAACTCGGAATAAACGTTCATTGGCAATATCTGCATGACCACCAATCAAATAACGAATATGCAGTTTTGCGACTTCATCATCAGATAGATCATCAACATCATAATGAACTTTCAATGCTTCATAGATGTCATGGCGTTCTTTTTCACCAAATTTTAAACTAATACCGACAAAAACCTGAGCTGCTGAAGCATCACTTGCGCGATAGTTAAATTCAGTGATATTACGACCTTGTAAAGCACGACAGAAGTTAAGGAAAGAACCTTTTTCTTCTGGGATCGTAACTGCAAAAATCGCTTCTTTACGTTCCCCTAATTCAGTTCTTTCAGCAATATAACGTAAACGGTCAAAGTTCATGTTTGCACCACAAACAATTGACACCATGTTCTTGCCTTCAAGCCCATGCATTTCTACATATTTTTTGATACCTGCCAAAGCCATTGCACCAGAAGGTTCTACGATACTGCGACATTCGTCATAAGTATCTTTAATCGCTGTACAGATTTCATCGGTGTTGACTAAAACTACCTCAGGCTCAACAATTGGTCCTGAAAGATCAGATTTTTGTAATTGAATCACTTCAAATGGTTTCTCACCAATCTGAGCCACAGCTGTGCCATCAGCGAATAAACCAACAGAAGGTAAAATCACGCGTTCTTTAGCTTCTAAAGCGGCTTTTAGACAGGCAGATTCATCATATTCTACAGGAATGACTTTGACATGTGGTGCGACATCTCCCAGATACGCTGCTACACCTGCAATAAGACCACCACCACCAACCGCAACGAATACATATTCAACATCGCGCCATTGACGTAAAATTTCATTGGCTATCGTTCCTTGCCCAGCCATCACCAGTTCATCATCATAAGGTGGAATAAAGGTCATTCCTTCATCTGCTGCACGTTGAATTGCATATTTATTGGCAACATCAAAAGAATCGCCGTGGAGAACCACTTCACCACCCAAACGTTTAACGGCTTGTACTTTAATATCGGGTGTGGTTTTGGGCATCACAATAATGGCGCGAATACCTAACTTTTGACCAGATAAAGCCACGCCTTGTGCATGGTTACCCGCAGAAGCAGTAATAACGCCACGTTCCAACTGAGATTTCGGTAATTGGCTGATACGGTTATAAGCACCGCGCAGCTTGAAAGAAAAGACAGGTTGTAAGTCTTCGCGTTTGAAGCGAATGTTATTGTTTAGTTTTTCACTAATTCGTGGCGCTGCTTCGAGTGGGGTTTCGATTGCAACGTCATAGACCGTTGCCTGTAATATTTGTCGAACCAAACGAGACAGCATGTTAATTTTCCATCTAACAGTTTAAAATGAGCATCCATTGTAACAAACCGTTGCACCTTTGCGTTTTAAAATTATGCAAAATGTGCAGGAAATTGAAATTTAATTGAGAGATGTCATGAGCCTTTATGCAACCCAGGATGAGAAAAAACAAGCTGCAGCCCAAGCCGCTTTAAAACACTTACCAAAAGGGGGCATTTTGGGTGTGGGAACTGGAAGTACAGTCAATTTTTTGATTGAGCTTTTGCCTCAACTTCAACTTGAAGCTGCAGTAGCAAGTTCTGAGGCGACTGCGCAACGCCTTAAAAAGTTAGGAATTGAGGTGGTTGATATGAACCATGTCGGTGGTTTAGATGCCTATGTGGATGGTGCGGATGAAATTGATCGTCATATGCATATGATCAAAGGTGGTGGTGCTGCACTGACACGCGAGAAAATTGTTGCTTCAATTGCAAAAAAGTTTGTATGTATTGTCGATGATTCAAAATGGGTTGAGCAATTAGGACGTGAATTTCCGTTACCAATTGAAGTGATTCCTATGGCACGCTCAGCAGTTGCACGCAAAATCGTCTCTTTAGGGGGTGATCCGACTTATCGTGAGGGTGTTGTTACTGATAACGGTAATGTGATTTTAGATGTTTTTAATTTGAATATTTTAAATGCGCTTGAATTGGAAAAGACCATCAACGATATTCCAGGTGTTGTATGCAACGGGATTTTTGCAATCAATAAAGCTGATGTTGCCATCGTTGCAACCAATAATGGTATTGAAGAGCGTACAGCGATCTAAATATTAGTTCTATTCCTGTTAAACCCTTCGTGGAGAAGGGTTTTCTTTCTTCTAAGGCATTGGGGTAAATTAAATTTAGAGTTATATGACAGCCACACTTCCTGAAATTAAAATTACTCATCATGCACGTGCAACACGTTTACGTTTACGTGTTGAACCATCTCAAATTCGATTAACTGTGCCCAAGTTTTGTACTCAACGTCAAATTGATGATTTTTTAAAACAGTCAGAACAATGGGTGATTGAAACATGGCAAAAACAGCAACAACATATTTCGCTTGTTGACCGAAGTTTACCATCTACATTGAGACTATTTAATCTGCAACAACCACTCAAGATTATTTATCAAAAGCAAAAGCAAGCCTATGTTTTTGATGAGCAATCACTTACCATTTTGATCAGTGATCATCAAGCCGAAGTTTATTTAAAAAAATTTGTAATTCATTATGCTCAACAGCATTTGCCCAAGTACTTACAACAAATCAGTGAACAAACAGGTTTAAAGTATAAACAGTGTACAATTAGACAACCTAAAACCCGTTGGGGAAGTTGTACTTCTCGACATGATATTATGTTGAATGGCGCATTGGTATTGTGTGATTTACAGATCACACGCTATGTATGCATACACGAATTAGCGCATACTCGATATTTTGATCACAGCCCTACATTTTGGTCAGAAGTTTCGAAATATGATCCGAATTATAAGCAACATCGTCAAATTTTAAAAAATGGAACTTTACCTTGGTGGTGGAGCTGATCCAATCGTAAAATAAAGTGTAAATTTTAAAAAAATAGCGTTGGAAAATAACATGGCAATAAAAAGAATCGTCAGTAATATTCAGGCTTTTGACCTGACCTTGGCACAAACATTTTATGCTGACTTTCTAGGCATGGATTTAGTCATGGATCATGGGTGGATCAAAACCTATGCGAATTATGAAATGATGCACCCTCAAATTAGCATTGCATCACAAGGTGGAAACTCAACAGTTGTACCTGATTTTTCAATCGAGGTAGATAATGTCGATGAACTGTATCAGCAGGCAGTGGAGTTGAATTTGATCATCACGTACGCGTTGACTCAGGAAGAATGGGGCGTAAAGCGTTTTTATGTCAAAGACCCATTTGGAAAAATCATCAATATATTGCAACATATTGAATCTTAGATTTTTAAAATGATAATAGGATAGGTGTTCAATGCAATGGAACAAATTGGTCCCAGAACTAATCGTAAAAGATTTGCATAAAAGTTATCAGTTTTGGGTGGAACTTTTGGGCTTTACTGTTATGTATCAGCGAAAAGAAGAACAATTTATCTACCTTGATCTGGATGGTGTACAGTTTATGCTGGAACAACAACAGGAAGGGCAATGGCTTACAGCACAGTTAGATTATCCATTGGGACGAGGGATAAACTTTCAAATCGAAGTTGAACAGCTTGATGAGATTTTAAGTCGTTTAACTTTGGCTCAATGGTCACTGTTCAGTGTGTTGGAAGAATGCTGGTATCGTGCAGATGATGTAGAGCATGGTCAAAAACAATTTTTAGTCCAAGATCCAGATGGCTATTTATTACGTATTGTTGAGGTGCTTGGGGAAAGACCAATTTAACTTGATAAAGAGTGAAATGCCATAAAAAAGATGCTTGGAACGATGATGAAGATCCGATATTTTCAACCACAAGATATGCTGCCATTGAGTGAACTTTTTTTAGAGAGTCGAAAGAAGAGTTGGTCATGGCTGGATTCTTCGAAATGGCAACTTGGAGATTTTGAGGTATCTACGCAAAATGAAATTGTTCTCGTTGCTGAAAATAATCAACAATATTTGGGCTTTACTTCTATTTATCTTCAAGATAATTTTTTACACCATCTCTTTGTTGCTCCAAGTGTACAAAATCAAGGCGTCGGCAGCACTTTGTTAGCATCGGCAGAAAAACTATTTAATGGCACAGGCTATCTCAAATGTTTATCTGAGAATAAAACTGCGCTGGCTTTTTATAAACACCATGCTTGGAAAGCAGTCAGTACAGGTGAAAGTGATGATGGCGCTTATGTATTGATGTCTAAAGAAAAAATTATAAAGTAGTCCTATTCACCCATTGTTTAATTTTATTGACTATTTGTTCGGGTTGCTTAATCCAAGCACTATGTTGATTTCCCTTGATGGTTTGGGTGAGATCTAAAGTTTCCACAATTGGCTGTTTGAAATAATGACTTAAACCCAACATGGATGACATTGGTGCAAAGTCATCATCCTTTAAAGCAATAAATAAGGCTGCATTTTTAACAATCTTTTGCTGAGTGATGATGTGTTTATAATTTCCTGTAAAGACAACTTTTGACCAATCTCGCATTAAAGATTTGGCTTCTCGATTGCCAAAGGCAATTTTATACCCAGCAAAATAACCATCTTTTAAAATCATGGCATTGATAACACTAACCGCTTTTAAGATATTGATTTTGCCTTTTAAGTCCCAGTTTTTTAGCCCGATATTGCCTGTTGCTATACCAATAACTGTATTGTCATGGCTTTGGGCATACAATGTCGCCAAATGCCCACCTAAACTATGACCCAATAAAATAGGTGATTGAAGATTTGCGTCTAAGGCAACCTGTTCAAGTTGTGGAATAAAATCACGAATAAGATCGGCATAACCATAGTCAATTTGAGCAGATACATGAGGTGTGTTGCGTCCACAATAGGGATAATCTGCAACAACGAGATTAAAACCATGATTTGTGAGCAAAGAAATTAACTTTTCGTATTTATTTATAGCTACGCCTAAAGCAGCCAATATAATAATTGTATGTTTATTTTGTGGGTGAAAATAAAGCTCAACAAGGATAGGATGTTGTTGAAAATATATCGTTTTTTTGGTTAAGGTGTTATTCAACATTTGATTATTCCTTAAAAATATTGAGCTGAATCATATAGGGCAATCCTAATCTAGAAACCAAAGCTGTGCGGGATTGAGGATGATTAAGCGATTCCTTATGTAAAAGTTTTTTGAAATGCGAATTAAATTGAGTTCGAGGATGCTGTATCAACACATCTTCAGCATATGTTTTTGAGAATCGTGCATAATCAGTGCCAATCACATCGCATGAAGTCGCTTGTTGTAGCAAGAGAGCCTCTATCGGTAAATCTTGATTAGATTCATCTAAATACCCATTCATATGTAGACAAATAGCTTCAGAAATAATCTTTGTTCTTGATGCATCATACTGATGTTTTAGACATAAATTTTCCGAACGTAAGGCGCTTTCATAAGTAAAGCAGTTACATGAATATTGATCCAAATGCTCAACTAAACCTAAATCGTGCATTAAGCAGGCAATGACAAAACTCTCTTGGTCAAAATGCCAGTCTTTGCTATGTGCTATACCGACTCCCCAAAAAAAGCTACGCCAGGAATGGTGGAAAATTACTCGATCTTGTGTGTTTTCTAGCTCAGCCATTGCCTCTTTAACCATAGGTGTATCAGGGATTTGAACATCGTGTAATGCAAAATGAGTATGATTAACATGAGACTGTATAAAGGTTTTGGCGTACTTATACGTGGTTGGAAGTAAAGTCTGTTTGAGCAGGTTGATTTTTTCTTTAAAGCTTAGACTTCCTTGGTTGATTTCCATCCATTTTCGGGATCCGATCATAACAAGTTATTCCTATTGTTAATAATTAGAGTAATTACTCTAATTTATTCTCTCTGAATTTATTGAGGAATACAAGAAGCTTTAAATCAATAGTGAGTGAAGCTGAGCTTTGTTCCTCGCGTGGATAAGCAACTTCTAATGGTTTTTGAATATAGCTGATGATATAAAATAGATGAGTTGTCTGATTAGAATAGGATAGGATTGAATCAAAGGCGCGATAAAAAGAGTATAAAATTTAGGTTTTCATCGCATGGAGGAAATGAAACTCTTAAAAACAAATCAAATTACAAAATAATATGACTATTTTTAAGCATTAATTGGGCGTGTATAAAAAAATACTCTAAACTTGTCGACTTTCGAGCCTGTAAATAAAACTGTGTAAATGTCCAAATCTTAGTACCCTGTAATAGGGATAGATGGAGACATCCACAATGGATCACAGTCAATTGATGGCACTAGCAAAAGAATTTGCCAAAAACCTAAAAACAGATTCTGACCTGAATGAATTCAGTAAAGCTCTAAAGAAACTTACCGTTGAAACAGCCCTAAATGCAGAACTCACCGAGCATTTAGGGCATGAGCGTCACCAGCCTAGTGCCAAAGGCAATGCACGTAATGGCTACAGTAAGAAGCAACTACTCACGGGTGATGGTGAGTTTGAGCTGAATACCCCACGTGATCGTGATGGTACATTTGAACCACAATTAGTGAAGAAACACCAAACCAGAATCACCAGCATGGATAGCCAAATCCTATCGCTGTATGCCAAAGGCATGACCACCCGTGAAATCGTCAGTACATTCAAAGAACTATACGATGCAGATGTATCTCCTAGTTTGATTTCCAAGGTGACAGATGCGGTTAAAGAGCAAGTGATTGAGTGGCAGAATCGCCCACTCGATAACATTTACCCCATCGTGTACCTTGATTGCATTGTGGTGAAGGTCAGACAGGACAACAGCGTTATTAACAAAGCTGTCTTTCTAGCATTGGGTGTTAACCTTGAGGGTCACAAAGAACTGCTGGGTATGTGGATCGCCGAGAATGAAGGTGCCAAATTCTGGCTGTCCGTTCTAACAGAACTAAAGAATCGTGGTGTACAAGACATTCTGATTGCCTGTGTAGATGGTTTGAAAGGCTTTCCTGATGCGATTACTACCGTCTACCCACAAACACGCATTCAACTATGTATTATCCACATGGTACGCAACAGTTTGAAATATGTGAGTTGGAAGGACTATAAAGCCGTCACCAGTGACTTGAAGCGTATTTATCAAGCTGTTACTGAAGAGTCTGCCTTGCAGGCATTAGAAGTCTTTGCGAGCACATGGGATGATAAATACCCGCAGATTAGCAAATCTTGGTACGGGCACTGGCAGAACCTAAATACCTTGTTTGCTTATCCAGCAGATATTCGTAAAGCGATTTACACCACCTGAGGAGTATTGCTCCGCAAGTTTGAATCACTAAATAGTGTGATTCGGCAGGCAATCAAGAAGCGTAAGCTCTTTCCAACCGATGACTCGGTCAGAAAGGTAATCTATTTGGCAATTGAAGCTGCATCAAAAAAGTGGAATATGCCAATTCGGGATTGGCGTGCTGCTATGAGTCGGTTTATGATCGAATTTGAAGGTCGTTTAGACGCTTTCATTTAAGCGACATTTACACAGAAGTTTTTACAGGCTCC
>NZ_AMFQ01000129.1:0-516 GCF_000335555.1 Acinetobacter sp. WC-743
GCGTTGATAAAAACTATGATCTGACCTTTGTCGATGGGGCTTTGGATATTGCCAAAGCCAAAGCGACTGTAACGGCGAATAGTTTAAATACGACCTATAACGGACAAAATCAAACAGTGTCAGGCTTTAGTGCTACTGGTTTGGTCAATGGCGAAGATAGTTCGGTATTGACAGGTGTGACAGCATCTGTTACCGCTAAAGATGCAGGTAGTTATACGAACAAAGCAAATGGTGTTGATAAAAACTACCATCTGACCTTTGTGGATGGCGCTTTGGATATTGCCAAAGCCAAAGCAACAATCACTGCAAATAGTCTAAACACTGTGTACAACGGCAAAAATCAAACTGCATCAGGCTTTAGTGTAACAGGTCTGGTCAATGGCGAAACCGAATCTGTACTTTCTGGTGTCACAGCCTCTGTAACCGCTAAAGACGCAGGCAGTTATACGAATAAAGCCAATGGCGTTGATAAAAACTATGATCTGACCTTTGTCGATGGTGCATTGGATATTGCCA
>NZ_AMFQ01000130.1:0-5765 GCF_000335555.1 Acinetobacter sp. WC-743
AACTACGGAGTCGATCTATCAACCATCTGATAATGGTATCAGGTTGGTGGGGTAAAGGTGCCCCATCAACCATTAAATCCGTATACCCAAAAAATGGAGCCTTAATATTTGTATCTATGAAATAGTATTTTGCTAATAAAGAAAAGGCAGTAATAAAAATAGATAAATATGTTAAATACTTAGTAGCTTTATCTTCTAGTTTTTCATAGTGTCCTTTTACTATCGAAAATTGATTTTTTTGGTATTCATATAAAGCTGCATATTTGCTTATATCTACTTCGCTCATACTTCCTCTTTCACTATGTTACTTGCTCTTTTTCTCATGGGTTGAATCCAGACTTTTCTAAAATTGGGTAAAGCTCTCTAAATTTTTCTGGCTCTAAAAGCATGTCAGCGATACGGATAGCAAATTGTTGGTAGCTTTCTGTCCCTTGAGAATATTTACTCATTTCCGGCATCTCAGAGAGTTTATTTGCAAATAAATGTCGTTGAGCATCTGTCATTTGGATAAAGAAATCAGGTGTATTTGGATCTCTTTTAAGATCAACAATATTTTCAATTTTTGGTTGGTGCTTTTGCTTAAAGCTGAATGAAAACGCTGAAATTAAGCGCCCTTTTTTATGCTGCTCATATGTTGCAGTAATGTCTGTATATTTATTAATTTGCTTAATAGCTGGCTCTAATACACGTTTTTTAAAGTCATTCATAGCTGTGTATTCAGTATCTTCAACACCAATTTTGCTTCTAAAATCCTCTAATTCAATTTTTGGAGTTTTACCAACTTCACGCCATGCAATTAAAAGCTCATATAAGCGGATCGCGTATTTACTTGTAAGTTGGCTGACCTGTTTAAGTTGATAACTTGTGAAATGTTGCTCAAGTCTTGTAATTAGTGGTACTACATCAGGCGCAAACGTAATCTCTAGTGTGGCCGAATCATCAATATATTTAATACGGCTTACCCATCTTGATTTTACTGTACCTACATTCCCTTTCTTATCTTGTTCTTTAAAAGAAAACTGTCGATCGAATAAGTTTAAAACAGCATTTTTTAATGCTTTGTAAGCTCCATCATTGCTTATATCAAAGCGGCTAGCATAGTCCTTTGCATGTATTTCTAACTTACTATCGGCTGTAATACCGTTGCCTGTTTCTCTTGCATTAAGAATTGCTAAAAGTATTAAACGCTGTTCAGTTACTTCTAAGTTATAACTAGCATTAATTAACGCATTATCCTTCACAACAAGCTCATTTTTCATAATCAGATTATATTGTTACTTATAATATGGACATTGTAAATTGAAGTCACTATAGGGTCAATACTTATGATGTCCCTTTATAAAGACTAAATGTCCCTTTATAACCGACTAAATGTCCCTTTATAACCGACTAAATGTCCCTTTATAACCGACTAAATGTCCCTTTATGAGCGCTAGATGCCTTTTGTAGAAAGGCTTTTAGCATGCTTAAAAGCATTTAAAAGCTTTAAAATATATATAAAAGCCTAAACAGTCATGAAAAACAGCCCTATGCCCTCGCTAAAGCTCGGACGTTTTAACCTCGCTAAAGCTCGGTTGAGGGCCTGTTTTTTCAAAGAAGAACTGAGAATTTAAAAAAAGAAGCAAAAAGAAGCTATGCCTTCGCTACGCTCAGAAGCTTTATCTTCGCTTCGCTCAATCTTGAATCAACTGAAGTACAGTCGCTTTGCTCTGTTGATCCCTTTACTAAGCAAAAGGGATTAATTGTAATCAAAGGGAAAAACGCATGAATTTTGATGTCAGGTGGTCGCTCGTAGACACTCGCTCGGTTAATAAAAATAATTGGGTTTAAAATATATCAGGTGTAATACAAGAATTCGGACTGAAATGTATTATTTAAAACAGGGGGTTAAATAATTAATTCTACTGTTTTAATATAGAAAAAGACGAGTGGTCAGACTCGCCTTCTTCAATTTTCACCTCCTTATCTACTAACTTTTATTCCTGCAAGAATATTAGTTATTGGTTGTGTGTAATTGTTATCGTAATCTTAGTTCTCCATGCCAGAAGATAGATAGCTATCCACATATCGACTGGCATATCTACTAAGATCGCGTGAATGAGCTCGCTCATAATCACCCTCCCTTCGTAATGTTATATCTAGGACATTACTGTCCCCCCCAACGCCTTTGTTTTCAAAACTTAACTTCATTTAAGTGCTCCTACTTCATAGGCTCTATGTTCAAAAATTTCATACATTTCTTGCTGGATCTTCTTCTCGGCATAGAGAGCTTTGATCGCATGAATTGGATGAAGCATTAATACGTACTGATAACGATTTCCAACTTTATGTGCTTTAACAAACCCTAAATCATGAAGTGACTGCATTCTCTGTTGCCAAGTCGTCACTCGTCTTTCACTATAAAAACCTGATTCATAAGCCAAAGAGGCTTCATCAGTGACATCCACAATCATCTCATCATAGTTACGACACCATAATGCTAAGTATGTTTGTCCTGCTGGCTTCCCTTTTGTTAAAGCATCAATAATGTTTACTACTAAAGGTAAAATCCGTGGTAAGTGGATATACCCATCATCAGTACCTCGATGCCAAAGCTCGACATCCTCTAAACTGCCAAAGATTCGCGTTCTTAACGCTAGCCTTTTAGCCGCTGGTTTAGATGGCTTACTTTTTACGGCAACATCTTTATTTTCCATAAAAACTCCTTGAAAATCAAATATTTAATATGTCGTGAGAAGTTGGTTAAGTGGGTTTATCCTGATCTTTCAATATTTTTATTAGAAATTTAATATACATAATAATTTATCGAATGGTAATGAAAAATCTTAGTAAATAGTATATGTGTAATATATATTACAAAAATCAATGTTAAATACTTGTTTTTAAATTATTTTTACGTTATCCAGTAATCTTCGTAATCTGTCCTCCGTAATCTAAGTAATCCTGTGATCCCGTCGTCCAGTTAGGAATTTAATTACATATTATTACATTTATTTTTAGCCAAAAAATACGCTTAAAGCTCGACACTTTGAAATTTGGCTTTAGCCATAGTTGAAAGTCGAGCCACTTTGCGCCTGCTAAAAGTTAATTTGTAATGAAAGGAGCAAAGCAAAGTACCGAACCGTAATTATTTAGGGTCAATCACACAATAATCAGCATTTTTCCCATAGCCGCACTGTTTTTTTATAACTCGAACGCATGTTTTCCCATCACATTTTGATAGGTCTAAACTGTATTTTTTCAGGTTGTTTACTTCCGATCTGCGCTGCTGGATTTCATCCATACTTGGTACAAATAAAAATAATGCCAAGAACAACACCATCACCAACGCTACAAATGCACTGGCAAACACGGCAATGAATTGATAGTTAAGACGGCTGGTTGCTTTGTCTAGTTCCTGAATACGGCTCTTTAATGCCCCTATAGCCTGTTTATTTGTCTCCTGTAGCGACTTTTCGGCTTTATCCAGAACCCCACTAGCTACTTGGGTGTAAAACGTCTCTAATCGCTTCTTATCGTCTGCTATGGCTTCTCTGTATTCCTTCATGGAAGCCAATAAAATATATAACTGGTCGTCTAAGTCGTTTTGATTGCTCATAAGGAAGGCCCATCTCTATTCATGCTTTTGCGTTGTTTCAGCTTCATGGCTCTTTCTTGCTGTAGCTTTAACTGCTGCTGATGTTCCAGTTGTAAGCGTTTAGCTTCCTGATCTTTCTTCCATTGCTCGAAACCCTTTTCAACACGGCTGAAGCCTTGTTCTAGGATTTTTTCCTTTTTGGGTTCTTTGTATTGGAGCTGCTGACTGTTTTGCTGTTTGATGTTGTCATTGAAACGGCTAACTTCAGTATCTATGCCCTTCCTGCGTAATTGAGTAACCTTGCTGCCTTCATGTATGGTGGCTTGTAGGCCGTTACCTTGTTCGGCATAGCTACGATGGTCTATTTTTTCTTTGTACCCTGCTTTGTCCAGGGCGTAATTTGCAAGGTTTGCCCAGGTGGCTCGAATCTGCTTGATTTCTTCCTGGCTTGTTCCCATGCCTAGGCTTTTTCTTTTGGTGTTACTTAGCTCGATTTCCGCTTTTTGAGTGAGGACCAATTTATTTTCAGTGTCTAATTCTGCTTTGCGAGTTGTCAGCAAGATATGTGCATGATGGTTTTTATCATCTCCACCTTTGCTGGGTGCATGAATCGCTAAATCTGCAACTACGCCATAGCGATCTACTAAGGACTTGGCAAAGTTTTTAGCAAGTTCCTTGCGTTGTTCTTCATTCAATTCATCAGGTAAAGCAATAACCCATTCTCTAGCGGTTCTAGCATCTTTACGGTTTTCCATTTTTTCCGCCAGATTCCAGAGTTCAGCACGATCAATTTGAGTATCTAAGTTCGAGATAATTTCGGTGTAAGCCACACCTTCTTTTCTCGTAAAGTCGTGTGTTAATCCTGTCCGTTCATCTGTCAATTTTTCTCCTGCACGATAGGCCATAGATGCTACCGCAGTTCGTCCCGAACTTCGGTTAACGGTCTTAGTCGTACAGTGATAAATTGCCATGCCTTATCCTTGTGATGGTTTTGCTTTTGCTTTTAAAAAAATTGCGTAGCAGTTTTTTGGGGTTAAGGGGATTCCCCTTACGCAAACTTTGACTTGGATGAAATCCAAGTCGTAAGTGCGCATTTCATGAAAAACACGATAGCATATAGCCCGCTTGAATTCCAATTCATAGGGCCTTATGCTTGAGTGGTTTTCTATATCCCGAAATCTGAATCATGACAAAAACTGCTGAAATTCTCGAAAAAAAAATAGAAACCCAGTTAGAAAAACTGAAACAGCTAAAGGCTCGTAAACAGGCTATCGAAGCTAGAGAAAAATCGAAGAAAAAAGAGCAAGAAAGAAAGGACGATACTCGACGCAAAATTTTGCTCGGTTCTTATTTGATTAAGAAAATGCAGGCGAATGAAGCCAATAAAGAAAAAATATTGGCTGAACTTGATGAATATTTAACTGAGGAAAGAGACAGAAAATTATTCGATTTAAATTAAAAATTTTAAGTAGACAGTGGAATCCGTCTACTTAGAAGATTACTTTTTATTACCTTTTGAATCACCTATTTTTATGAGCGGTGGTGGCGGAACATACTCAGGTTTAGCTTCAGTATTTTTAGACATTACTTTACTCCTTTCTGATCTCGAACAGGTGGCGGTGGTGGAACATATTCGGGTTTAGCTTCAGCCATTTTTGTCTCTATTTTTGAAATTTTGAATCACTTAGGTTTTGGTAAGTCTGTTGTAAGTTGATCTCGAACAGGTGGTGGTGGTGGAACGTATTCGGGTTTAGGCTCTGGATTACTCATTTACATTATCCTAAAAATTTTCCTAATATAATCAGTATTATCACAATAACTAAACTAGCTCCAGCTAATTGAATATAGTCAAAAGCTTTATGTAATAAGTTTGCTTTTTCATCATTTTTTTCAGTATATGACATGATAACTTGTTTATAGTGATGAGCTAAACCAAGGTAAACAGTAGCAATCTTATTATTCTGAAAATAATCAATCATTTGGTCACCAGTATTTACTTGAAATACTTCCTTTACCTGTAGGCAAGAAAAAAGCTTTCCTGATGCCAAACATACAAAAATAAAAGTTAAAGCCAAATAAAGTGAGGTCAAACAGATTAAAAAAAATGGGGTATCCGGAATTTCTGGTTGATAAAATGCCAAAGATGTAAAGAAGAAAATCTTTCTCAGCGGATTATCTGATTGATCCT
>NZ_AMFQ01000131.1:0-20754 GCF_000335555.1 Acinetobacter sp. WC-743
TTTGGACAACCGAACTCTATTTTTAAACGTTTTAATCGCTGGTCAAGTAGTGGTAAGTTACTCACTATATTCAAATTATTATCACTGAATACCGATATGGAATGGCTATTCATCGATGGTTCCCATATTCGTGCTCATCAACATTCTGCGGGTATTGCTGATCAGGCAATCTCTAAAAGTGCAGGAGGAAACTCCTCCAAAATACATTTAGTTGTAGATTCAAATGGGAATCCTATTGATTTCATTATTACTGATGGAACGACACATGATGTTAAGGTCGCACCTGATTTAATTTCAAAACTCAATTTAAATGAGGCAGAGATTGTATGTGCAGATAAAGGCTACGATTCAGAGCCATTAAGACAGCAGATTAGAGCAACTGGAACAAAAGCGAATATACCTAAAAAATCCAATAGCCAATCAAACAATGACCATATGGATTGGTATTTATATAAAATCAGGCACTTAGTAGAAAATATGTTTTGTAGGTTAAAGCAATTTAGAGGGATAGCCACTCGATACGACAAGTTAAAACGGAACTATGAAAGTTCTGTTGCATTAGCTTGTATATTTTTATGGCTCCCCTTGTAGGTTAAATTATGAACCCTAAATGTCAACAGACCCTAAATTAATGAAAATTTAATTTCTGATGTACTTTAGATGAAAACTCATTTAAATAAAGCGTTAATAGTTTTACACATATTTAGTCGAATAAATATTCATTTTTTCTTTACACTTTGTTACATTGAGCGCACTTTATAATAAGTGGTCATGATATGAAAAAAATCACATTTGAATTAACTATTGTGCTGAGCTTTGTTTCATTTGCCGATTTGGAACGAGGTCACCAATTGTTGAATCGTACGTTTTCTATGACCATGTGAGGGCACAGATTGTGAAATATATTGCAGGTGCGCTCATTATTATCGTGTTATTAATCGGATATTTCATTAATAAAAACAACAAGGAAGACATGGCACGATTAAAGATGGCTGAAATTCAGCAAAATACAAGACTTATGCAGAATAAGATAGATGAAGTTCAAGCTCAACGAGAATCAGAAGCGAGAATAAAAGCAAAAGCGCTAGAACAATCGGTGAAAGAAAGACAAGAAGCTTACATTTATGAAGCTCAACAGTACTCTTCAAATGAAAGTTATCATGATATGAATAAACAAACTGAAAACGAGTCGATTCCAAATCGATATAGTGAACAAGAGTGGAAAGATATTTGTAGATCTGCGTCATTGACAGCAAGAACGGTAATGCATAACAGACAACGTGGTCATTCAATGAGTGATCAATTTGATGCATTATTACCGAATTCAGAACCTCAAATCAGAAGTTTAATTGAGAATATGATCAAACTAGCATATGGAAGGACACGATATAGTACACCTGAGAGTATGAAAAGGGCTGAATTAGAGTTTGAAAACGAATATCACTTAATTTGTTTACGCTCTTATACTTAAAAAAAGGCTTTGTTGCACAAACTTGTTTTTAAAGGCTTCTTTATTAATATAATTTTTGAATAAAGAAGTCTATCCCCGAAAATCTATCGTACTAAGAATTGGTCATCGTACAACCAAGCTCTAATTAGTCGTGGTGATTTCATCATTTGGTTTGATCCAAATACCTAATAGTACGCTAAGGAAAATGGCAAACAATGGCGCACTCCAACCTATTCAGATGCAGCTTCGATAATTCCACCCAGGAAAAATACCAAGCCTTGGAAAGATAAACGAGCGAGTTCAATTGAACGTAATGCACTATTTGATACAGTAAAACGTCTAGGCAGAACAATATGGAAGAAATAGGCAGGGTATTATTGCAGAAGTTTGGTTGAGACCAAGATGCACTGCATCAAATTATTAGGCGATAAATTGCATGCAAGGAACTTCGAAAGTCAGGTCAATGAGGTTCATGGATGTATTGCCGTATTGAATAAACTTACTGAATTAGGTCAACCACATACCCAGATTGTATCTTAAATTCGGTCAACCTAAGAAAAATTGGCTTTTTTATGTTTGTGTAACAAAGCCGATAGGCGGAAATTATATTTTTTAACATAACTAAAAAATAAACATTGTGTTACTGTTCTATTCAGCGTATAACTGTGACTCATTGCTGCGGGATGGAGCAGTCTGGTAGCTCGTCGGGCTCATAACCCGAAGGTCGTTGGTTCAAATCCAGCTCCCGCTACCAATGAAAAATTTAAAGTTTATAGCCTAGTTAGCTCTATGCTTTCTAGGTTTTTTTTATTCAATGCCGTACTTATTAGTAATTAGTTTAGAATATCGGATAAGTTATTTTGGTTAAAGTATTGAAAAATATATTTTTCTATTGATTAGAATTTAAATCAGGGTTGGCTATGTTCCAACTCATATATGTATTCCCTATAAATATGCTGATGTAAAAATTGGAAGTTTAATTTTAGGCGCAATTGCCTCTCACAATTGGATTTTAAAATATCTCTCTCAAATAGTGAATGACTGAACTGTTTTACAAAAGCTCAATGAAATGAGTAAAAAATGAATTTAATAAATGGATGGACGATTGCTAAAGCAGTCAATGGAGATCAAATTCAAGTCAGAATTATTCCACTGAAGCGTAAACAAAATAATGTTGGCGGCATTTCTTGGGTTGAAGTAGGCAAGCAAATTCAACTCGAAACAGGACAGAAGTGTAATTTTAATCTCGATGGACGATCTTTCTATATTGGATTAAACAAGCTTTATCGAATAACACTCTAAAATGTTCCATGTACCTTTGTTTTGATTGAAATTATCTTATGGCTTGCTTTAGCTTCTTAATTATTCAAATATTTTTGCATTGTTGAGTTAAAGATTAACTTGGAAAATTTATAATTTTTTGATAAAGAAAAGAACCATAATCGAGAGGGGGTATTTGAATCATATCTCGCTTATGGTCAAGAAAGATTATCAAATGATGAGCTTTTCTATAGCCGTCATATATATTAAAATTGAACCATGAAAAGATTACAGAAAAAACTCCAAAGTCCTCTATCGAATTGGACCACTGATCAAGACTGCTATTTGATTGAAAATAGTGTATTACCTATAGAAAGTTTAGTTCATCATTTACCTTTTACCGAGGAAGAAATCCGTAAAAGAAAAGAAACTCTTGGATTGGTTAGAAGACAAAGACAAATGATGAAAGCAATTCAATAGAGATAAATTTATTTAATTCAATGTTTTATGTTTATGAAATTGAGTTAGTCGATCTAAATTATTTTATTTAAATGATAATCATTTGCATTTATGTTGAATCAATAGTATAGTCTCTAGCAAGAATTAAATAGAATAAAACAGGACATACTAGACCGCCCAGCTTGCATTCTCCTCAAGCTGGGCTTTATTTAAACTGCCTATTCTCATATCAAAAAGTGGGACTAGTTTTAAATTAGATTAGGTACTATCAAATTTAAGTATTTAGAATGCATCCTGTTCGCAGGAAAGTAATCTCTTTTATTTTTTAATGGAAAAATCTTCAAATAATGTCGCATTTTTTATAACTTAATTTAAACAAAGTAAATGAAAAGATTCATGGTTTTTTATAATTAATTGATATTAATTAATGATTTAATATGTATTTTTGAAGATTGTTGTAATTTCATTATTTATACTGAATTAGGTGTGGCATCCCTCATAATCATTGATTGTGCTTATTAATATGAGATTTTTACCATGTTTACTCCTGCAATTACTGAAACGAGAATGCACCAGAATCAATCACAATATTTTTCAATTGAGCAACTCAAAAGATTTTTGAAGAAGCAAATCAGATTAAAAGCAGATCAAGGCGAATTGTTTGTGAGCGAATGTCTTGCAAAAGATTTCGCTCTTCATGAACTAGACAAATTAAGTGAAGAATTTAAGAAAGCTGGATACAAGGTAAAGCTTAAAATGATAGGAAAAGAAAAAATATTTTCTGTTTTCTGGAATTGATAGGCGATTATTTTTTTTCAGCACAGTAAAAAAAATTGTGAGTTTCGCGAATTCAACAATTTGATTATTATTTTCTGCTATTGTTTAATTTTTAAGCAAGATTGGGCTAGATATGAAAATCATTTCGATTGTAAGTTTAGTTTTATTATTGGGCTTAACTGCGTGTCAAAAAAGAGATTCGGATACGCAAAAACAAGATCAAACCACGACACCGCATTCGGTAGATAAAGACAGTTAGATCTTCATACTGTTCATTTTAACAAACAAAGTAGATTATATTGGATTACTGTCAGGTTGTTACTCTTAATGAATGTAGCCTCGTTTTGCGAGGCTTTATACCAATATCATATATGATGAAAGATTTGGCAGTACAAAATAAGAATAGTTAACAATTCACATCTCAATAAGCAATCACAAGTCGCATTCGAACAATTCAATTTGATCTTATTTAAAAGCCTTGTGACTCAATAATATATCCTAGGATGCAGTGTGATTTGTACCAGCAAATCAGGAACAACGATTTTATAGAATCTTTTAGTATATGAGAATGAGAGATTATCTCACTTAAGCTCAGCATGAGAATGATTTAATATACAAATGTTATTAATATTTTTAAATAAAATATTAAGTTTCATTAAATTTTTTAATTGATTAATATTTACCTTCGGTGGAGTTGGGGGCAAAATAAATTCATATATTATAATTAAAGTATTGAATTTCATGTATTTTAAAATAAATAATTTATTTTATTTATTTTAATGAAATTATTTTATTTAAAGCTCAGTTATTATATTCTTGTATTTGAAACATTAAATTGTATATTAACTTTGCTACAATTTTTTCACACTTACGATAGTGTTTTTTGTTTTATTTTTTGATAAAAATGATAAACTGGTCACACTCTATACGAGGCCGTGGGGGCTAAATGAAAGAAGAAGTAAAAATTGCGATATTTGGCTTGAGCTTAAATGTACTTGATGCAATAAAGCAGAAAATACGATTGATGTATGATGACTCACTTCAAGTAAGTTGGGCAAACATTGCTGATCCGCATTTAGATATTCTTCTTGTGAATGATATGTTTTTTAGTTCTCCTACAATTCAAAATTTGGTGGGTGTAAAAAAAATACCTTATCTAAGGTTAATCAATAAAAATGAAAAATCAGGGCAAATCGAAGGGGATAAGCTGTATTTACCTTTTTCTGCCACTGATGAAATTAGAAAATGGTTTAAAGATCGTTATTTCCATGTGCCTGTTAGCCATAAAACAGTGCATATTGTAAATCAAATTTCAAAAACTCTAGATCTCACAAAAATTGTTCCAGAGTTTTTTAATGAAAGAAACGGTAATGTACAAGTTTTTGATGCCAAGGGTAATATTGCATTAGTGAATATTCGAACTCAGCAAGTATGGGTGGATGCATTACGTAAAATTCAAGGCACTGATGTTTCTTTAAATTTTACTTATGCCACCATGCAAATGGCGCAATCAGTGAGTTCAAATCAAGGTATCGAACTTAAGTCTTGGTTGTGGAATCTATTGTGGTATTCCAATGATATTAATACCACAATCCACAAAGGGGACTATTATCAACTTATTGATTGGCCACAGCCTAATCATCAAAATGAAAGACAAATGATTTTTAAAATAGCAGCTTGTTTTGAGCAAGGAGCGAGTATTGCCCAAGTGGTGCAAAAAACGGGTTATAGTAAAGATCAGATTTATAAATTTGTCTCAATTGGTTTATTGAGCAACATGCTCAAAAATATACCTGAAGAAGAAGCAAAATTAATTGTTGAGGAAAAACAGTCGACAGGTGTTCTACGTGGTTTCTTTGGTAAATTACGGAAAAAATTAGGGCTGTGATTTGGTAGCTGATTGTTCAACTTGAAAATTGATTGCATAAACATGGTTTTTTTAAGTTGAAAAATAAGTACTACAACTTAATCAATGTGTAGCAATAAGAACTTGAATAAAGGTGATAATGTGATTTTACAACAGTATAAAATTGTATTTGGTGGCAAGATGGGGGCAGGTAAAACTGAAGCGATTAAGTCTTTGTCTGAAATTTCAGTTTTATCTACGGAAGCACAAAATACTGATGAACAATCACACAGTAAAGCGTTGACCACTGTTGGGATTGATTACGGCGAAATCCGTTTAGAAGATGGTGTTGTTGTAGGTTTATATGGGACACCAGGACAAGACCGATTTGATTTTGTCTGGTCAGTGATCTGCAAAGGTGCAATAGGTGCTGTAGTATTGATTGATCACTCTCAAAAAGACGCAATTGAGGATTTGAAGTTTTACTTTCAAAGCTTCAAAGAATATGTAAACAACATTGTTGTCGGGGTAACGCATGTCGACGAAAACCCACAGCATCTGCTAAAACAATATAAAGATTGGATGAGTTTAAATCAGGTCAATATGCCCATTTTCGCTGTAGATGCGAGAAAGCAAGATGATGTATTGTTAATGGTTGAAGCATTGATTGCTCGAGCAGAAGTTGAATTTGGATAAAACCATCAGCTCTTTATAATAATACGTTCAATATGAACGTATTCTGTCTGAATACACAGCGTATCCATTTTATGGATACGCTTTTTTAATGTGCTTGAAATGATTGAATGTCATCATCACTGTGAAAAATTTGAAAGTAAGCACCAAGATAAACCATTTTAACGAGTATGCACAAAAATAGTGCGTTAAAATAGTGCTGAATGATTTTAAAATAAGAAGTGTGTCTGAATATGGTGCAATTCTATTTACACTCAGTATAATAGAAGCGAAATAATGGTTGCTAAGCTTATTTTCTGATAAGAAATTCAATAAATTAGCAATTATTTTAAAAGTTGGTATGCTAATTGCTTTATAGATACCAACTACTAACACGCACTTCACAAGTGCAACAAAAATTCATTGGAGCAAAATGAGCATGGCGAACAAGGTCCTTCAACTCATACAAGAAAGTGGCGCAAAATGGGTCGATTTTCGCTTTACTGATACTAAGGGTAAAGAGCAACATGTAAGTTACCCTTCGGATACTATCGATGAAGATACTTTCGAAGATGGTAAAATGTTTGATGGTTCTTCAATCGCTGGCTGGAAAGGCATTGAAGCATCTGACATGATTTTACGTCCAGATCCTGAAACTGCTTTCCTTGATCCGTTCTTTGCTGAAGCGACAATTGTCGTGACTTGTGATGTTATTGAGCCTTCAACTGGTCAAGGTTATGACCGTGACCCGCGTTCAATTGCTCGTCGTGCTGAAGAGTATTTAAAATCTACAGGTATTGGTGATACTGCATTCTTTGGTCCAGAACCAGAATTCTTTGTTTTTGACGAAGTTAAATGGGACATCGACATGTCTGGCGCTCGCCATACTTTGATCGCTGAAGAAGCTGCATGGTCTACTGGTAATTCTTACGAATCTGGTAACTCTGGTCACCGTCCACGTGTGAAAGGTGGTTACTTCCCAGTTCCTCCTGTTGATTCTCATCAAGATATGCGTGCTGAAATGTGCGCGCGTATTGAAGACATCATGGGTCCTGGTCGTGTAGAAGTACATCACCATGAAGTTGCATCATGCCAATTAGAAATTGGTGTGAGTTTCAACACGATGGTTCGTAAAGCAGACGAAGTTCAACAGTTCAAATATGCAGTGTGGAACGTTGCTCATCAATATGCAAAAACTGCAACCTTTATGCCTAAACCAATGGTAGGTGATAACGGTTCTGGTATGCACGTTCATATGTCGATCTCTAAAGATGGCAAAAACTTGTTTGCTGGCGATGAATATGCAGGTCTTTCAGAGATGGCATTGTACTTCATCGGTGGTATTATCAAACATGCTCGTGCGTTGAATGCAATTACTAACCCTTCTACAAACTCGTACAAGCGTTTAGTACCACACTTTGAAGCGCCGATCATGCTTGCTTACTCAGCACGTAACCGTTCTGCGTCTATCCGTATTCCTTACGTTTCTAGCCCTAAAGGCAAACGTATTGAAGCACGTTTCCCAGATCCAATGATGAACCCGTACTTAGGTTTCGCGGCATTGTTGATGGCTGGTCTTGATGGTATTCAAAACAAGATTCATCCAGGTGAAGCTGCTGACAAAAACTTATATGATCTTCCTCCTGAAGAAGAAGCAAAAATCCCAACAGTTGCTCACAGTCTTGATATGGCGCTTGAAGCACTTAAAGCGGACCATGACTTCCTTCTTAAAGGTGGCGTGTTCACGAAAGAAATGTTAGATGCCTATATCGAACTTAAAACTGAAGATGTTCGTCGTTTAAATACAACGACTCACCCAGTTGAATTTGATATGTACTATAGCTTGTAATTCAGATCAGAATTTAAGCGATAAAAACCTGCCTCGTGCAGGTTTTTTTATTGATTAATCATTCAAATTAATCTCTATAATTGACTTGAGTTCCAATATTTTAATTTTAGTGATTGCTTGGTATTGATGAAAGGTAAATGATTCAAAGAACAGTCAATCTGTGAAAGAGACATACAGTAAAATACAATTTCTTTTGATCAATAAAATGAATATTAAAAGTACGTAGTTTGAGATATAAAACTATCAATGTCACGTTTTACATCTAAAGTTTAAATAGATTGATGAAGGCAATATCTCAACATAGAAAAACGCTCTATGATGCAAAAGTATAAAACAAAATAATCACTAAAAGATTATAAGAGTTTGTACTAAATTGTGTAGTATTTGAATTTAAGATATTGAAATTTAATTATTTTTAAAGAGGTTGAGGGGGGTGTATTTTTGAAAGAATAAATTTGAGTAAAAAAAGCCAGTACCATGACTGGCTTTAGTACATATGGATAGATGATGTTAATGCGATACAACACTACTTGGTTGGTATTTTTGAATATATTTTTCACGAATTTCATTGCGTTCATCTGATGTAGATGCTTTTTGCATTTTTTTCCGCATTTCATTACGTTCAGATGTGCTCATTTGTTGCCATGCTTCACGCATTTTTTGCTTTTCTTGTTCAGGAAGTTGAGTAAACCAGTCCATACGTTGTTGTAAAGCAGCGCTTTGTTCTGTTGGGAGCTCTTTTAAATTTTGGTAGCGCTTGATTAATGCTTTTTGTTCATCTTCAGACAGCGCATCCCATGTTTCATTGACTTGCGTATTCGCATCTTTGGAAAAAATCCAAAAACGTTCAAATCCAGCAAAACTTGTTTGTAGAAAACCAAAAGCACAAAATGCCAATGCTAATTTTCTAGCTACCATGAGAATTTTTATCCTCACCAAAAACAGATAACATATCTAAATCTTCCATCATTTGTGGTGAAAGTTTAGGGCTAATCACCACTTGTTGCGGGGTATGAGCTTCATTGGAAACATCGAAAGCATTTGGTACAACAACAAAGCCTGTAATTGCTGCTGCAAGTGCAAAGCCAGTCATTTTCCAATTGCTAAAGCGTGATGTTGGCTGATCTTGGATACGATCTAACACATTATTCATCACCACTGCTTTATTGCGGTGATGACGTGCAAGTTCATCCAGTTTTGCCGTCACTTGTTTGGTGAAATCATCATTATTCATGTGATGAACCTCCATACGGATTTAAATGTGATAGCGCAGTTCTCAATCCTTGAATTGCTCTATGGTAATGGGTTTTTACACTACCTTCGCTACAGTTCATAATTGATGCCGTTGTCTGTGTATCAAAGCCTTCCCATGCACGTAGCATAAATGCTTGTTGCTGGCGTACAGGTAATTCACTAATCGCGTCTTGAATTTCTTCAATAGTGACATCTTGATCTAAAAACTGAAGCGGGTTTGGCGTAGATTCATCAACAATTTCCATCGCTTCTTCATCATCAGAATCTAAATCGATTTTTCGAAATAGGGAAAAAGGAGATGCTCTACGTGCTTCTTTACGACGCCAATCTTGTAGTTTGTTATTTAAAATAGTGTAGAACAATGGATACCATTCTTCTGTGGACTTATCCGCATAAGACTTATGTAAGGAAATAAATGCTTCCTGTACCAAATCCATTGCAATCCCATTATGACCTTGTGTTGCATTTTCCATCATGACCAAGGCACGACCTGTCACATCCTGCATAAAAAAACGCAGGCGCTGTTCACTGGTACTCGTTTGAGCACTGGCTGTTTCAGACTGTGACTTCTTTGGTGCTAAGTCCATAGAGATGGAAAATCCCGTCATTGGGTACCCACCATTATTTTAAATTCATATCACTATAACGTTTAAAAAATGGTTTGGGTTGACACGTAAATCAATTATTTTTTTCAGTTTAAATGATTTTTTTCAATAACGGGCGATATTTAAAATAATTTAACCTTATAGTCGTTGACGAACCATTTCAAAGAAGCAAATTGAGCCTGCAACAGCGACATTGAGTGATTCTTGACCGCCTGGTTGTGGAATGGATACAGCTTCTGCACGTTTTAATGCAAATTCTGAAACGCCTTGACCTTCATTACCCAAAATCCACACACATTGTTTACGTAAATTTTTGGAATACAGACTTTCTGCTTCATGTGAGCTGGTCACATAAACAGGGATTTTGAATTGCTTTAAAATATCCTCAAGTACGACATTCTCATAGGTTTGTAAGGAGAAATGTGCGCCCATACCCGCACGCAGAACACGTGGTGACCATAATGAAGCAGAGCCTTTTGTACAGACAATTTGTTCAATGCCCGCAGCTGCGGCAGAACGCAATAGCGTTCCGACATTACCAGGGTCTTGAACATTTTCAAGAATTAACGTGTCTTCGCTAAAATTCAATGCTTGTGTTGAGCTTGGCAAATCAACGATTGCAAGGCAGGCAAGGGTGGTTCCTAAGGTGCTTAGGTCCTTATATAATGCTTCGCTGATCACGAACACCATCCCTTGGTATTGGTCAATGATCTCACCAAGATCCTCATGAGCCAATGCATGCTCAGTGGTGAAAATCGAATTAATTTTGCGTCCCTTTTCTAACCATGCAAGACTCAGGTGTGTGCCTTCAAGTACAGTTTGTCCTTGTTTCTTACGATAAGTATTTTGTTCAATTAAACCTCTTAGGTGTTTAATTTTAGGATTGTCTTTTGATTCAAGGAAAATTGTAGGCATGGGAAAGTAGATCCAAAAATAAGTAAGATCTGTTGATCATTCCAAAATGAATTTACAACAGACCTTTACTGGTTTTACGCGCTTAAAGCGCACGTAAAAATGAAAGAATTAGTGATGATAGCTTGTAACAAGTTCAACTTCATTCTTAGAGCCAATCACGACTGGAACACGTTGATGTAACTCAGTAGGTTGAATATCTAGGATACGCACGCGACCTGTTGTAGATGCACCACCGGCTTGTTCCATTAACATGCTCATTGGGTTGGCTTCATACATCAAACGCAGGCGACCTGCTTTTTGAGGGTCTTTGGTGTCGTATGGATATAGGAAGATACCACTGCGGCATAGAATACGGTGAATATCACCCACCATACATGCAACCCAACGCATATTGAAGTCTTTTTCGCGTACAGAAGTTTTACCTGCTTGTAGCTCATCAATATAACGTTTTACAGGCGCTTCCCAATGACGTTGATTTGAAGCATTGATTGCGTATTCTTTAGTATCCGCAGCCACTTGAACATTTTCAGAAGTCAGTAAAAATTGTTGAGTTTCTGGATCGAAGGTAAAAAATACAACACCTGCACCAACTGTAAGTGCCATCATGGTTGATGGACCATAAAGAACATAACCTGCAGCAGCTTGTTGTGAACCTGCTTGCATGAAATCTTCAGCTTGTGTAATGCTATTTTGAGCAGGAAGGATCGAAAAAATTGTACCTACACACATGTTAATATCAATATTACTTGAACCATCCAAAGGGTCAAATAAAACAAGATATTTGCCGTTTTCTTGCGCTGGGGTAAACTCATCTAATTCTTCTGATGCTAAGCCACCCACATTTGAGTTAGCTTTAAGTGCATCAATTAAATAATCATTTGAAATAACATCAAGTTTCTTTTGTTCTTCACCTTGTACATTTTCATGTTGAGCACTGCCCAGTACACCTGCTAACGCACCTTTTTGTAGCGACTGATCAATGGTTTTACATGTGTTGGCAATCGTTTCAATCACATTGGCAAGTTCAGGTGTTAAATTCCCTTGTTGTTGTTCTAAATATTGGGATAGAGTGCGATATGACATATCAGAGGTGCTCCAAAAGCGATAAATTTTGACACATTAAACAATAGCGGTATTTTAGATGAGTTCAGCTCAAAATAAAAATTATC
Source organism: Acinetobacter sp. WC-743 (assembly GCF_000335555.1). NCBI lineage: Bacteria > Pseudomonadati > Pseudomonadota > Gammaproteobacteria > Moraxellales > Moraxellaceae > Acinetobacter > Acinetobacter sp. WC-743. The sequence continues at coordinate 12,257 of NZ_AMFQ01000131.1, forward strand.
CTGTGTTATTTGTCGTGAAATTACCCTTGCAAGTATTTTAGAAAGTGTTATGTTGGATATACGGATAATAACGTAAAGGAGCACTCACATGACAACGGCAAAGTTTGAAGCGACTCCGACTCAAAATGAAGGTATTGATCTTAAAGAGATTAGTGCTGAAAATGTGAAAGAAGCATGGAAGAATTACGAAGCTAAACCTGAGTTCAAAGAATTCAATAAGCACGATATGATTGAATCCATGCAAAGTCCCAAGCCAGACGAGTCAAAGGCTTAATCAATAAGAAGCGTTTATCACTTTGATAAGCGCTTTTTTATTTTATAATCCAAGTAAATTTCGAAGACTATCGCATCAATCATGATTGAAATTCATCATAAAGCAGATATCGTCTTTCCATTTCATCAAATTGGAGAGCCAGAGTGGGAGGTAAAAACCCAACGCATTTTGCAATCATTTGCAGATTTAAATGATGATGAAGTTGCATCTCCAATAAATATTGATGAAATTGATCAACTTGAACTGCGCTTAAAAACCACTTTGCCAGTTTCTCTAAAAATTTTCTATCAAACATTTGGCATTGCGGATATTGGTGAAGAGCTACAACAGTTTGATGATATTGGCTATTTAAAAGATATATGGGCTGCCGCACCAGAATATGCACCTGAATTCACTTCAAAAGATGTAGAAGTTTTACCGCATTTGATTACTTTTAGTGACTATCTCGGTAATGGTAATATGTTTTGTTTTCATGATATAAGCAAAGAAGTCTATTATTTTGATCATGATGATAGACCTTATTTGACAAAAATCTTTGATGATGTCGATGAATATCTCAAATGTTGTTTAATCTTGTTGCAGTCGGATTTATTTGGTGATGCTATCCCTGATCAAGTTGAGCAATGGGTAGAAGATATGGTGATTGAGCTCATCGGTGATCAAAAGCTCAAAAAATGGCGGTATTGATTTTAAATCCAAAGAAAGTCTAGTTTTAATATTTGAACTTTTAAATATCAAAATCATCAATTGGTTGGCTAGCCTAATATAAAAATGCCCAATTGAATTGGGCATTTTTATATTGTTTTTAAAAATTATTTTAATAACGGTGGAACAGCTTCATAATTAATTTCGACACGACGGTTTTCTTTCCATGCAGATTCATCATGTCCTGCATTGATTGGCATTTCTTTACCATAACTTACCGCTTCTAATTGGTTTGGCTTAACACCGTTAGTGATTAAGTAGCTTTCTACAGCTTTTGCACGACGTTCACCCAAAGCCATATTGTATTCACGGGTACCACGTTCATCCGTGTGACCTGTTAGAGCAACTTTTGAATTTGCATTGGCGATTAGGAATTGTGCATGCGCTTGAAGTGTCTGATAGTCATCATTTGAAAGATCACTACTGTCATAGTCAAAATGTACAACACGCTTTGCTAAAAATGCTTTGTTTGCTTCAGTTACACCTTTTGCTGAAGCGCCTGCTAAATTTTGTGCATTTAAAGCTGCATCTTCACTTAAACCCGTCGTGTTTACCGTAGTCGCACTATTGGGATTTGTTCCAGACTCTACTGTTGCAGCAGGTTTACGGCTGGCACAACCAGTCATGACTAAGCTTGCTGCGAGTAATGGTAACGTTAAATATTGAATAGCCTTCATGTTGATCTCCGATACTTCCTTTTTAAATTAAGTCATGCGACATGGGTAAATCATTTAGGTGCCCAAGCAGGCTCACGTACTTCACCTTGTTCACTCGGTAAATTCATACGGAAACGACCATCTGTTGACATGATTGCCAATAAGCCACGATTTCCTTCACGCGTTGCATATACCACCATTTGCCCGTTTGGAGAGAAGCTAGGTGATTCATCGAGACTTGTTGGAGTCAGAATATTGGTAATTCCAGTAGAAATTTCTTGAATCGCGACCTTGTAATTGCTACCAGAAGGGCGATGTACCAATGCAACATATTTGCCATCTGCACTGAGCGTACCACGAGCATTGAATGCGCCACGGAAAGTTAAACGTTTTGTTGAACCGTCATCAAAGCTATAGCGATAAATTTGCGCTGAACCACCGCGGTCAGAGGTAAAAATAAATGATTTCCCATCAGGTGCATAGCGTGCTTCTGTATCAATTGCACTGTCATTGGTCATTCGTTTAACTTGACGAGTGTCTAAATCCATTTGATATATTTCAGGATTGCCGTGCATAGATGCGGTGAACAACATAGATTTTCCATCAGGAGAAAAACTAGGTGCACCATTCAAACCACGGAATGAGGCTAATTTCTCACGAGCGCCAGAAGCCAAATCTTGAACATAAATGGCTGGACGTTTGGTTTCAAATGATACATAGGCGATCTTTTTAGCATCTGGTGTCCAAGCAGGAGAGAGAATAGGATCTCTTGAGCTCAATACAGTTTTAGGTTGTTCACCATCGGTATCTGCGATTTGCAAAGTATAACGTGTATCAGGTGTTGCAGGATTGCGTAGCACATAGGCGATACGTCCAGTAAAGTCACCTTGGATACCTGTTAATGCTTGATAGATAGCATCACTGATCATATGTGCTGCGGTACGTACACGCGAAGCAGGAACTGTGAGCAATTCATTGAGCAAGAATTTTTGCTTTTCGACATCATACAGTTGGTAATGTACAGCCAATGAACCATCAGCATTTACTTTTGACTCACCTAGAACGACATAAGGAACACCAGCGGCTTTCCAAGCTTCTGCATTAACATTATTTACGCTGGCAGTTGCAGGTAAGTTTTTAGAAGAACTGGTAAAGCGACCAGAACGATTTAAATCCTGTTCGATGATCGGGTAGATGGATTGATCATTGCTAAAAGGAAGAATGGCAATTTTAGGTGCGGACTCAGGAGCTTTAGCAATTTCTAAATGCAATTGTGCATACGATGTGGTGATCAATGCTGGGCTCAATGCAACAATTATCGCTAATCCTAATAGACGTTTAGGCATGATTTTCATTGGACTTCATGTACTCAAATATCAATTTTTAACTATGCTTAGCTTTGTAGCATAAAGACATTATTTTAATCTATATAAAGCATGTAATTATGAATAAAAGATGATAATTCGCTGTTTGTTGATAAAAAATAAATCTAAATGTATGACGCAGATGAATGACAGCTTAATAGGGTATCTAAGCAAATTGATTAAAATCATAACCGTTAACGAAACATAGGATATTATTCACTGACAGCGAAATGGAGAAGAATTTCTTGAAATTGTTTTTTAAGCGATTGTTCATTAGGCATTTCAAAGGGAGCAGCTTTATAAATCGCTGTTTTTATCGAAGCTGCAAACGCATCACTAAACTGCCCACCCAGGAATAGAATATCTTCAACATTTCCTTGTTCATCTAGATAGACCCGAACATTGGCTTTCTCTGCTAAATCTGTTGCAGGGCGTTTCCAATATTTTGTAATACGATTCATTCTGCTTTTGTAAATTTGACTGGTGATTTGATTTTGTCTAAGTCGTTCATTTTGTGTAGGTGTATTTTTTTGCTGAGATTGAGCAGTTGGTGGAATTTCATGTTTAAACGGGTTAGAAGGTATTTGTTGCCTGTTAACCTCAATTGGCGGGTTGATTTGATTTTTTTCAGCAAATGAAAATGTTGAGAAACAAATAAGAAAGCTGCTAATCAGCAATGTTTTAAATTGCATTTTATTTTTCCAATGTGTCTATATGACTTGGTTGATAATAGATATTGTTTTAACTATAGAGAATGCAAATTCTATTCTACAATAAAGTTGACTGAGAAACTTTGTACATCTCTCCTAACTTCTGGTTGAGTGAGCAATGTGAATGGCGCTGCATCGTAGATCGCTTGCTCTATACTTGTTTTGACATCTGGAGCTGCTGAACTGACAACGATTGAGTCAATGGAGCCATTTTGTGTAAGCTTTATACATGCGTTGGCTTTTTGATCTGTTGCGTCTGTTGGTATATGCCAAGCCCTTAGAACTTTATGGGCAAATTCTTTTTTACGCTGAATGACAGTTTTTTAGCCTTAGCTTTTTGCTCGTTGGCAAGATCACTTTTCTTTTCAAGGGCTGACGCAGTTGTATTCAATTCCATTGGATGGATTGATGCAAAATTAGTTTCAGTATTTTGGCTATTTTGATTTGCAAGCGTGCTTTGATAGATCAATGCAAGAAATATAAATAAAAAAAATTTCACAAATACCTTATCCATAGCGTGAATCAAATAATAACCCTGCCGAAGCAGGGTATATTACAAAAATTATTTCACAGTAAAACTCGCAGTAAAGCTCCGTGCCTCGCGTCGTGCATCAGGATCAGAAGGCATTGGGAAGGGGGCTGCGTTACGTACAGCTTGTTCTACACTTGCTTTAACATCAGGATCAGATGCATTCACGATAACCGATGCAACAGCACCACTATCTGTCAACGTGACACGGGCAGTTGCCTTTTGACCAGATGAGCCTGCTGGCATACGCCACGCATTTCGAACCTTATTTTCAAAGTCCTTTTTCGCTGAAGATGCAATTTTTCTGGCTTCTGCCTTTTTATTCGCAGCCGCTTCTTTTGCTTTCTCAGCAGCAGAGTTCTTTTCTTCCTCTAACTCGCGAGCAAGATCAGCTTTGCGTTTTGCATCTGCTTTGGCTTTAGCATCTGCATCAGCCTTGGTTTTTGCATCAGCCTTGGCTTTTGCGTCTGCTTTGGCTTTAGCATCTGCATCAGCCTTGGCTTTTGCATCAGCTTTGGTTTTAGCATCTGCTTCAGCCTTGGATTTTGCATCTGCCTTAGCTTTCGCATCGGCTTTTGCTTTTGCCTCTGCATCAGCCTTGGATTTTGCATGCGCATCTGCTTTACGTTTAGCTTCAGCATCTGCTTTGGCTTTAGCATCGGCATTACGTTTGGCTTCAGCTTCCGCTTTGCGTTTAGCTTCGGCATCAGCTTTGGCTTTTGCATCCGCTCTGGCTTGAGCTGCTTTTTCAGCAGCGTCTTTTCTCACTTTTTCTGCTGCTTCAGCTTTACGTTTAGCTTCAGCATCAAGATGAGCTAATCTTGCTTTCTCAGCAGCATCGGCTTTAGCTTTTTGGAGGGCTTCTTGCTTCGCTTTAGCCGCCGCTTCAGCTTTAATTTTTGCATCAGCTTCAGCTTTGGCTTTTTCAGCTGCATTTTTTGCCTGTTTCACTTTTTCAGCGGCTTCTTGTTTCGCTTTCTCCGCGGCTTCAGCTTTCGCTTTTGCTTGTTCTGTGGCTTTTTCCTGAGCAGCTCGCGCTGCAGCGAGTGCCATTTTTTGTTCTAAAGCGGCTTTAGCTTCATCAGCTGCTTTTTTTATATCCACTGCTTCAGTATCAGGCTTTGATTCGACTGGAATTTCAGGCGCAGTTTGGTCTGGTTCAGCAGTTTGTTGGATATTTTCTGAAACTTTTGAGTCAGCTGTTTCCGTTGAATCACTGTCTACCAATGGTTTTGGTTCTGGAGGAGGTAAATCTTCAGGTTTGATAAGAACAGTTTTAATTTGCTTCGGAGGTTCTGGTGGTCGACTAAGACCTAAAAAGAGTAAGCCTGTAATCGCCACCACATGAATACCAAGGGTAAATCCAAGTGCAATCGCTTTATCTTTAGATTGTGGCTTTTGAGTATTTTTCATAACTTACTTTACAGACTCTGTCAGTAAGCCAACTTGGCTTAAACCCGCATCTTGTAATGCAGACATAAGTTTCATCACTTCACCGTATGGGCGTGACTCGCTACCATTAATCAAAACACTCAATTGTTTGCTGTTTGCTTGAGCTTGCTTTTGATTTTCTGTAAGGACAATTTTAAGCTCTTCTAAAGTAAGCACATCATTGTTATGTGTTTTATCTTCGAGCTGGATGCTTCCATCCGCATTAAGCGTCACGATAGCAGGTCGATCCTCAGATTGAATCGGGTTGTTATTGGCTTGTGGCAAGTCAACTTTGACACCCGTCGTAATCATAGGCGCTGTAACCATAAAAATGACCAATAAAACCAACATAACATCGATATAGGGAACAACGTTCATATCACTTTTTAAAGGCTTTTTGACACGGTCAAAACGTCCTGAGCGTTGGATTGCCATTATTCAGCTTCCTGTGTAGTTCCCACAGACTGACGTTGTAACAGCGCCACCATTTCTTCGGCAAATAATGCACGATCTGAGTAAATTTCTTCACCTTTTGCAGTGTAATGGTTAAATGCCAATACTGCTGGAATTGCCGCAAATAAACCAATCGCAGTAGCAATCAGTGCTTCGGCAATGCCTGGTGCAACAGTGGCAAGGGTTACTTGTTCAACCTGTGCCAAACCGATGAAGGCACTCATGATGCCCCAAACAGTACCAAATAAACCTACATAAGGAGCGACAGAGCCTATGCTGGCTAAGGCACTCAAACCTTGTTCTAAACGACCTTGATCACGACTTAAGCCTACTCGCAAAATACGTTCTGTACCTTCAATCATAGGTACAGTATCAGCTTGGCGCTTTTTCAATTTCAAATATTCACTTAAACCCTGATAAAAGATGTCTTCCAAACCATCGCGTTTAGAGTTAAGTTGCGCATTGTTATAGAGGGTATTAAGTTCAGCGCCAGACCAAAATATTTTTTGAAAATGGTCGTCGCCTTGGCGTGCTTTCTTATAGCCCATATGTAACTTGGCAATTAGATACCAACTAAAAACAGATGCAAGTACTAAGACCAGCATGACCAATTGAACCACAGGGCTCGCTTGTAAGATTAAATCAGAGATGTGCAGAGAAGATTCTAGTTGTGTTGCCATAGTTACATGTGCCAAAAATATTTTTTATTCGTGGGCTAATTCTCGAAGAATTAAATCACGGATTTCGTCAGGAATTCTACGAGGTTTCATATCAGTACTTAAACATGCCAACTCTACCTCGCCAGAAGCAAGCATGATTTCACCACGATATATATTTTGTTGCAACACAAATGACGAAGCTTTACATGAAACTACACTTGCTGTAACAGTAATAAGGTCGTCCATCAGTATAGGGCGTGAATATTTCAAAGCAATTTTATGCACAACAAAATTGTAATCTTTTTGATGCCAGTAATGATCAATCCCAGAAGCACGTAGCCATTCAGTACGAGCACGTTCCATGAAGCGAATATGATTGGCGTGATAGACGATGCCGCCAGCATCTGTATCTTCAATATATACACGGATTTGGAATTCGAATTTATTACTCATGTTGCTATGCATTCCTGTGTTGTTTATTGCATATCTATCAATAGTTTGTCAGTACTTACTTGTGCTGATTCAATTTCAGATTATCTAATCGGAAAAAAGAAGAACTTTAAATGACGAACCAAATAGCTGAATTGAATTTTACAAGATCTATAAAGAAACATCTCAATAGTGCCTCAGCAGCTATGTGGTTTTTTGAGCGGCATAGGTATCTACATGAACAACGATGGATTGTTTGAACAGTATCTGTACATAGGCTTTAAAATTAATACTGCAGAAAAAAATTGATTCGGTCCACTTATAGATTTTCACAAGAATTCAGCACTGACTTTGGCGCAAATTTTAGCACAAGGTATGTTTTCTCAAATGGCACAAGATTACATTCCGAGTAAAGTGAAAAGGGCTGAGTATTAGCGAATTGAACATGAGTTAAAGGTTTTGATACAATATTGAACTTTAGAAATTGCCTAAAAAAGTAAATATCTGAAAAATAGGACATCGAAACCAAAAGTGCTAAAAGATTATGATTGGGATCGACATATCAACCTCAAGTAGACCTAACTTTACAAAACACTGTACATGTCAATAGAAGAGCTACAACATCTCAAGGTGTTAAAAACAAAGATAATGCCCCCAGATGTTATAAATTAAGTTGACTTTAGATATTCTTAATTAGGGCGTGTTGACACTTTTAGATTAAAAAATAGCGAAGTAGTAAAATTAAATCGCCAAACCCAATTCTACTATTCGTTATGCCTCGTACCATGTTAACAGATCAACACTGGCAAAAGTTGAAAGCTATTTTGCGTAATTTATCCATTCATCTCAACTCAAATTTAAGAAATTTTATTGAAGCGATTCTTTATAGGATTAGAACTGTGTGCCCTTGGCGTGATATCCCCACTTGCTTTGGACAACCCAACTCTATTTTTAAACGTTTTAATCGCTGGTCAAGTAGTGGTAAGTTACTCACTATATTTAAATTATTATCGCTGAATACAGATATGGAATGGCTGTTCATCGATGGTTCTCATATTCGCGCTCATCAACATTCAGCGGGTATCGCTGATCAGGCAATCTCTAAAAGTGCTGGAGGAAACTCCTCCAAAATACATTTAGTTGTAGATTCAAATGGGAATCCTATTGATTTCATTATTACTGATGGAACGACACATGATGTTAAGGTCGCACCTGATTTAATTTCAAAACTCAATTTAAATGAGGCAGAGATTGTATGTGCAGATAAAGGCTACGATTCAGAGCCATT